>JBOGDX010000085.1:0-9051 GCA_050743225.1 Actinomycetes bacterium
GCTCTACCTCGACGTCGGCAGCCACCCGGAGTACGCGACACCTGAGTGTGACGACATCAAGCAGCTGGTCATCCACGACAAGGCGGGGGAGCGCATCCTCGAGGGCCTGCTCGTCGACGCCGAACGGCGGCTGCGTGAGGAGGGCATCGCGGGCGACGTCTACCTGTTCAAGAACAACACGGACTCTGCGGGCAACTCGTACGGCTGCCACGAGAACTACCTGGTCGGACGGCACGGCGAGTTCACCCGGCTCGCCGACGTCCTCATCCCGTTCCTGGTCAGCCGCCAGATCATCTGCGGCGCGGGCAAGGTGCTGCAGACGCCGCGCGGCGCGGTCTACTGCGTGAGCCAGCGGGCCGAGCACATCTGGGAGGGGGTGTCCTCCGCGACCACGCGGTCGCGGCCCATCATCAACACGCGTGACGAGCCGCACGCCGACGCGGAGCGCTACCGCAGGCTGCACGTGATCGTGGGCGACTCGAACATGAGCGAGACCACGACGTTGCTCAAGCTCGGGGCGACCGACCTGGTCCTGCGGATGATCGAGTCCAACATCGTCATGCGAGACCTGACGCTGGAGAACCCGATCCGCGCGATCCGCGAGATCAGCCACGACATCACCGGCCGACGCAAGGTGAGACTCGCCAACGGCCGCGAGGCGAGCGCCCTGGAGATCCAGGCCGAGTACCTCACCAAGGCCCGCGACTACGCGTCACGTCGCGGCATCGACGAGGGCATCATCAAGCAGGTGCTCAACCTGTGGGAGCGCACCTTGTCTGCCGTCGAGACCGGCGACCTCGACTCGGTGGCGACCGAGATCGACTGGGTCATGAAGCACAAGCTGATCGAGCGGTACAGCGCCAAGCACAACCTGCCGCTGTCGTCGCCGCGGGTCGCCCAGATCGACCTGGCGTACCACGACATCTCCCGCGAGCGCGGGCTGTTCTACCTGTTGCAGCGCAAGGGCGCGGCCGAGCGAGTGGCGAGCGACATAGAGATCTTCCAGGCCAAGTCCGTGCCGCCGCAGACGACGCGGGCCAGGCTCCGGGGCGAGTTCATCAGACGCGCCCAGGAGCGCCGCCGGGACTTCACCGTCGACTGGGTCCACCTCAAGCTCAACGACCAGGCACAGCGAACGGTGCTGTGCAAAGACCCGTTCCGCGCGGTGGACGAGCGGGTCGAGAAGCTCATCGCCAGCATGTGAGGTGCCGCGGACGCGCCGGCTTGCGCGTCGTACGCGCTGATCGGCCGTTTCGGCCTTCCGCAGGCCGCGGGTTAGGGTGGCCGCTTCCCACCCCGATCTCTTTGAGGTATTCCCGTGCGCCGAATCGCCCCGTTCCTCCTCCCCGTCCTGCTGGCGGGCACGGTCGCTGCCTGCGCCGGCGGCGGCTCCGCCGAGGGCCTGCCCGAGGTCAAGGGTGAGTACGGCGCCAAGCCGAAGGTCACCGTTGAGAAGGGCGTCAAGCCGGGCAAGAAGCTCGAGAGCGAGGTCCTGTCCGAGGGCGACGGGCCGAAGGTGAAGCGTGGCGACCTCCTGGTCGCCGACTACCTCGGGCAGGTCTACAAGGGTGGCAAGGTCTTCGACAACTCCTACGACCGCGGCGCGCCGGCCGCGTTCACGCTGAAGTCCGGACCAGGCGGCGTCATCTCCGGCTGGGTGAAGTCGCTGGCGGGCGTCCCGGTCGGCAGCCGCGTCCTGCTGGTCGCCCCGCCCAAGGATGGCTACGGGTCGAAGGGCAACCCGCAGGCAGGCATCAAGGGGAGCGACTCGCTGGTGTTCGTTGTGGACCTCATCGCCGCCTACGACGAGAAGACGCCGCTGCCGAAGTCGACGCCGGTGGCCGACCTGCCCGAGGCGCTGCCCGCAGTCGAGGGCGAGACGGACCCGAAGGTCACTGTCGCCAAGGGGACGGCCCCGCCGAAGGAGCCCAAGACCACTGTCCTGAGCACCGGATCCGGTCCCAAGGTGGCCAAGGGCAGGCTCGGCATCGTGCAGTACACCGCGGTCGACTGGGCCAACGGTGCGCTGGGCAGCACCTGGCAGGACGGCCCGCGCGGCGTGCCGGTCGGCGGGCAGCAGCCGACCCCGTTCGACCTCCTCGTCGGCGTCCCGGTCGGCAGCCGGGTCCTGCTGGAGCTGCCCGCGCCGACCGGTGAGGACGCGGCGAAGGGGAGCATCGCCGTGGTGATCGACGTTCTGGGCCAGCACGGTCCGGCGAAGAAGGAGAGCTGATGGCGTCCGACAAGCCTGAGGTCGACTTCCCGGACGGCCCGCCGCCGCGTGCCCTCGAGATCATCGACATCGCCGAGGGCAACGGTGCCGAGGCGTCGACCGGCAGTACCGCGGTCGTGCACTACGTCGGCGTCGCCTTCTCGACCGGCGAGGAGTTCGACGCGTCGTGGAACCGCGGCGAGCCGTTCGCCTTCCCGCTCGGTGCGGGCAACGTGATCGCGGGATGGGACCGCGGCGTCGTCGGCATGAAGGTCGGCGGCCGTCGGCGCCTGGTGATCCCGCCCGACCTGGGCTACGGCGACCGCGGCGCCGGCGCTGTCATCGCCCCGGGCGAGACGCTGATCTTCGTGGTGGACCTCCTCGACGTCCGCTGACCACGGCGTTCTCCCTCGCAAGCGATAGGTTTGCCGGTGTGTCCGCGCAGAAGACGGAGCGGCTGCTCAACCTTGTGATCGCCCTGCTGTCCACCCGGCAGTTTCTCGCCAAGGACCAGATCCGCAGGTCCGTTCCGCAGTACGCGGAGTGCCCGACCGACGAGGCCTTCGACCGCATGTTCGAGCGGGACAAGGAAGAGTTGCGCGACATGGGCATCCCGCTCGAGACCGGTGCGAACGACGCCTGGTTCGACGACGAGGTGGGCTACCGCGTGGACCGCGCGGCGTACGCCATCCCTGAGGTGCGGTTCGAGCCGGACGAGCTGGCGGTGCTGGGACTGGCCTCCCGCGTCTGGGCCCAGGCGAGCCTGGCCGCGCCGGCCAACCGCGCCCTGCTCAAGCTGACGGCCGACGGAGTCGAGCCGGACGGCTCCAGCCTGGTCGGCATCGAGCCGCGGGTACGCACCAGCGAGCCGGCCTTCGAGCCGGTCTATGCCGCGGTGCGCGACCGGCGTGCGATCACCTTCCCCTACCGCACGTCGGGTACCAAGGAGCCGGTGGTGCGCCATCTGGAGCCATGGGGGATCGTCTCTCGCCACGGCCGGTGGTACGTCGTGGGACATGACCGGGACCGGCACGCCACCAGGGTCTTCCGACTGTCACGCATCGAGGGGGCGGTGACGCCGATCGGCCGGCCGGGGGAGGTGACCGTTCCGGAGGGTGTCGACTTCCGACGCGAGGTGGCAGTGCTGGTGCCGTTCCGTCCGACCGGGCAGGCGGTGCTGCAGGCGCGCACCGGGTGCGGCGTCGCGCTGCGGCGTCGCGCCGCGGCGAGCCGGCCGGCCACCGATGGTTGGGACGAGCTGACGGTGGCGTTCGGTGACGCCGAGGCGCTCGCCGAGGAGGTCGCCGGCTTCGGGCCCGACGTGCGCGTCGTGTCGCCTCCGGAGGTGCGCGACGCCGTCGTACGTCGCCTCGAGGCTGTTCTTGACTCCGCCGCACCTAACCCGCCGGGGGGCAGCCGGTGAGTGCCGGCGCCACCGACCGGCTGTCGCGGCTGCTGGCGATCGTGCCGTACCTCGTCGGTCGCCAAGGGATCCCGCTCACCGAGGCGGCCGCTGAGTTCGGCATCACCGAGCGCCAGCTGGTGAAGGACCTCGAGCTGCTTTTCGTCTGCGGCACGCCGGGACACATGCCCGACGACCTGATCGAGGCCGAGTGGGGCGACGGCCACGTCTACCTGGGCAACGTCGACGCGATCGCCCGCCCGCTGCGGCTCGCCGTGGACGAGGCCCTGGCACTGCTCGTCGGCCTGCGCACGCTGGCCGACGTCCCCGGACTGCACGACCGGGAGGCTTTGGAGCGCACGCTGGCCAAGCTCGAGGCGGCCGCGGGGGAGGCCGCCGCGCCGAGCACCCAGGTCGCGGTCGACGTGGGGGACCGGGTTGGTCCGCTCGGGGAGGTCAAGGACGCGCTGGCCCTCGGCCGTCGCGTGCACCTGACCTACTTCGTGCCGGCCCGCGACGAGACCACCGAACGCGACGTCGACCCGATGCGCGTGCTGATGGTCGACGGCCGGTGGTACCTGGAGGGCTGGTGCCACCGCGCCGAGCAGGTGCGGCTGTTCCGGCTCGACCGGGTGGAGGCCATCACCATCCTCGACGTCGCGGCCGACGTGCCGGCCGCCGCGTCGCAGCGGGACCTGCGCGAGAGTCTCTTCCAGCCCTCGCCCGAGGACACCGTCGTGACCCTCGAGCTGGACCCGGCGGCGCACTGGGTGGCCGACTACTACCCCGTCGAGTCCGTCGACCTGATGCCCGACGACCGGCTGCTGGTCCGGCTGCGGGCTGCTGACGACCGATGGCTGCGCACTCTGGCATTGCGGCTCGGCGGTGCAGCCCGGGTGCTCGACCCGCCGGCGCTGGCCCACGAGGTCCAGCGGCGAGCCCGCGAGGCGCTGGAGGCATACGTTCGGACGTAAGGCATGGTCCCAACGGACCAGATCCCTCAAGCCCCTTCCCGACCCTGCCGAACAGATTGGAGTCGCCCCGAACGACGGGGCGCCCGTCGACGGCGGGGAAGGGAGGCGGTCGGCCATGACGACCATCAAGACCTCGTGCCCGGTCTGCGGCGACATCGAGCTGACGCCGGAGCAGATGCGCCTCGTTGTGTGCACCCGCACCGAGTGGTCCTTCTACTCCTTCCTGTGCACCACCTGCCGCGACGAGATCAAGAAGCCGGCGGACGACGAGGTCGTGACCCTTCTCGTCTCCGGGGGTGTCGTCGCCGAGCAATGGGTCATCCCGGCGGAGGCGCTGGAGCAGCACGAGGGTTCCCCGATCACCTACGACGACGTCCTGGACTTCGCTCTGGGCCTCGATCGGGTCGACCTGCTCGCTGCGATGATCACCCCGCGGGTCGGCGCCTGACGCCCTATCCAGGGTGGCGCCGTTTAGGCTCATCGGGTGATCTGGCTGTTCGTGTGGATCCTGCTGGCGTTCGGCGCCGGACTCCTGCTGTTCCAGCTCGGCCGTCGGGCCTGGCGCAGCGTGCGGGCTCTCAGCCGTGAGCTCGGCGAGGCCGCGGACCGGCTGAGCGAGCTCACCGACCGGCTCACTGAGATCGAGACGTCACATAACGGCCTCGGCGCATCGAACGGCAGCGTAGGATCGCAGGAACCGCGTCGACGACTCTGAGGTGACCCATGTTCGGCAAAGGAATCGGTGCGCCCGAGATCATCCTGATCCTCGTGGTGCTCATCCTCCTCTTCGGTGCGAAGAGGCTGCCCGACGCGGCCCGCAGCCTCGGCCGCTCGATGCGCATCTTCAAGTCCGAGGTGAAGGAGATGCACGGCGATGACGACACGCCAGCCCCTCGGGAGCAGCCCCGAGAGGTGGAGGGCCGCATCGTCGACTCGCCACGCACCACGGACGCCTCCCAGCGCGTTCCGACCACGGAGCAGGCCGACCGCGACCGCTGAGCGGCCCGGCTGACCCTGCGTGACCTCCATCGGAGAGCGGCGCGTGCGGCGACGCGGCCGTGCAGCCAAGGACCCCGAGGGGCGGATGCCGCTCGCCGCCCACCTGGGCGAGCTCCGGATCCGCCTCACGCGCTCCGTCATTGCGGTCGTGCTCGCCTCGATCGTCGCCGCGTTCTTCTACGACGAGCTCTTCGACCTGGTCACCTCGCCGTTCAAGTCCATCCAGGAGGACCACCCCGAGGCCCAGCTGAACTTCGGCAACATCGGGGACCCCTTCACCTTCGCACTCAAGATCTGCGCCATGGCCGGCCTGTTCGCGGCCAGCCCGATCTGGATGTACAACCTCTGGGCGTTCGTGGCACCGGGGCTGCACCAACGAGAACGCCGCTACGGGGTCGCCTTCGTCGCCACGGCCGTGCCGCTGTTTCTCGGCGGTGCCGTCCTCGCCTACGTCTTCCTGCCCAAGGGCTTCGACCTTCTCATCGGGTTCAACCCCGACCCGGAGAACGTCGCGAACCTGATCGGTCTCAACGACTACCTGTCGTTCGTGCTGCGGATGTTCCTGGTGTTCGGCATCGCGTTCGTGATGCCCGTGTTCCTGGTCGCCCTCAACCTCGCCGGAGTGGTCCGCGGACGGACCCTCCTGCGGGCCTGGCGCCAGGTCATCATGGGTGCGTTCGTGTTCGCCGCGGTCGCGACGCCGTCCGGTGACCCGTACACGATGTCCGCGCTGGCAATCCCGATGGTCGTGCTCTACTACATCGCCGCCTTCGTCTCGGTCCTCACCGACCGGCGTCGGGCGAAGGCCGGCATCGACGGTCTCGACTACGCCGGCCTCGCCGACGACGAGGCCAGTCCCCTCGACGGCCCGCCGAGCGGCGAGGGCGACCGCTGACGGTGACGCGAGAGATCGCCCTGCTGGTCAACCCGACCGCGGGCAGAGGTAGAGGCGCGCGGCTGCTCGACCCGGTGGCCGACCGGCTCCGCCGCGACGGCGTCGCCGTGGACGTCGTGGTGGGCCGCGACGGCGACGAGGCCTTCGACCGCCTCCGGGACCGCGTAGCCGCCGGTGTGGACGGCGTCGTGGCACTCGGCGGCGACGGACTGGTCAACATCGCCCTGCAGGTGGTCGGCGGGACCGACCTGCCCCTGGGCATCGTGCCCGCCGGCACCGGAAACGACATCGGCCGTGCGCTCGGCCTTGTGCCCGGCGACGCCCAGGCAGCCACGGACCTGGTCCGGCTCGGCCACACCAAGGCCGTCGACGTCGCGCGCGCGAACGGGCGCTGGTTCGCCGGGGTGCTCGGCTCCGGTTTCGACTCGATGGTGAACGAGCGGGCGAACCGGATGACGTGGCCGCGCGGCCGCAGTCGCTACAACGTGGCGATCGTGGCCGAGCTGCGGACGTTCTCGCCGGTGCCGTACGTCCTCGAGCTCGACGGGGAGCCGTGGGAGACGGAGGCGATGCTCGTGGCCGTCGGCAACGGTCCGTCGTACGGCGGGGGGATGCTGGTCTGCCCCGATGCCCGGCTGGACGACGGGCTGCTCGACGTGACCGTCCTGGGTCCCATCTCCAAGCCGGAGTTCCTGCGGGTGTTCCCAACGGTCTACAAGGGCACCCACGTCAACCACCCCGCCGTCACGGTCCGCCGCGCCCGAAGCGTCGCGCTCTCGGCAACGGGAGTCACTGCCTACGCGGACGGTGAACGCGTCTCGGTCCTGCCGGTGAGCTGCGAGACCGTCCCGGCCGGGCTTGTCGTCTACGCGCCGGACACCGGGGGCGAGATCACCGGCCCGTAGCATCGGGGCATGACGTCCCCGGCGGATCGCTACGCCGGCGCGCGCCGGCGGCGGGAGCACGCGTCCACGGCGCTCGGTTCGTTCGAGACGCTCTACCCGTTCGGGCTCGACCCCTTCCAGGTCCGCGCCTGCCAGGCACTGGAGGCGGGGAACGGCGTGCTCGTGGCGGCGCCGACGGGCGCCGGGAAGACCGTCGTGGGCGAGTTCGCGGTCCACCTGGCCCTGGCAGAGGGCCGCAAGTGCTTCTACACCACGCCTATCAAGGCCTTGTCGAACCAGAAGTACGCCGACCTGGTGCGCCGCCACGGCCCGGCCGCGGTGGGGTTGCTGACCGGGGACAACAGCGTCAACGGGGAGGCGCCGGTGGTCGTGATGACCACCGAGGTGCTGCGCAACATGCTCTACGCGGGGTCGCCCACGCTGCGCGGCCTCGGCTACGTCGTGATGGACGAGGTGCACTACCTGTCCGACCGGTTCCGCGGTGCGGTCTGGGAGGAGGTGATCATCCACCTCTCCGAGTCGGTGCGGCTGGTGTCGCTGTCGGCGACCGTGAGCAACGCCGAGGAGTTCGGCGACTGGCTCGTGACGGTCCGCGGGGACACCGTCGTCATCGTCGAGGAGCACCGGCCCGTCCCGCTGTGGCAGCACGTGATGGCCGACCACCGGCTCTACGACCTCTTCGTCGAAGACGAACAGCGGCATGGTGTTGACGTCCGTAGCGCGCGGGTGAACCCCGAGCTCGTACGCCTGTCGAGGCAGCAGGAGCGCTACGTCCGCACCGGTTCCCGGCGGCCGGCCCGCGGGGAGCGGCGGCCGCGGAAGGTCTGGGCCCCCAGCCGGGTAGAGGTCCTGGAGCGGCTGGACGCGGAAGGGCTGCTGCCCGCGATCACGTTCATCTTCAGCCGGGCGGGCTGCGACGCCGCCGTGGCGCAGTGCCTGCGCTCGGGCGTGCGGCTGCTGCAACCGGCCGAGCGCGACGAGGTGCGCGCGTACGTCGCCGAGGCCTGCGCGGACATCCCCGACGAGGACCTGTCCGTGCTCGGCTACCACGAGTGGCTGCGCGGGCTTGAGCGCGGACTGGCGGCACACCATGCCGGGATGCTGCCCACGTTCAAGGGGGTCGTCGAGCAGCTGTTCGTGCGAGGGCTGGTCAAGGCGGTCTTCGCCACCGAGACGCTCGCACTGGGGATCAACATGCCCGCTCGGTCGGTCGTGCTCGAGCGGCTGGTCAAGTGGAACGGCGAAAGCCATGCCGACGTCACCCCGGGGGAGTACACCCAGCTGACGGGCCGGGCCGGGCGGCGCGGGATCGACGTCGAGGGTCACGCGGTCGTCGTCTGGACCCCCGACCTCGAACCGGACGCGTTGGCCGGCCTGGCCAGCACCCGGACGTACCCGCTGCGCTCCAGCTTCCGCCCGTCGTACAACATGGCGGTCAACCTCGTTGGTCAGGTGGGACGCGAGCGGGCTGACCAGCTGCTGCAGTCCTCCTTCGCCCAGTTCCAGGCCGACCGGGCGGTCGTCGGTCTGGCGCGGCAGGTGCGCCGGAACGAGGAGGGCCTCGGCGGCTACCGGGAGGCGATGACCTGCCACCTCGGCGACTTCACCGAGTACGCCACGATCCGGCGGGCCCTATCCGACCGGGAGGCCGAGCTGTCCCGGAC
>JBOGDX010000086.1:0-9048 GCA_050743225.1 Actinomycetes bacterium
GCCTCGAAACGTGATGGGTCCAGTGGGCTCCCGGTCCCGTCGGGGACCTGCTCGACCGGCACCAGCAGGCCGGTCTCCCCGTCGGCGACCACCTCGGGGATGCCGCCTGTCGCGGTCGCCACCACGGGCACCTCGCAGGCCATCGCCTCTAGGTTGACGATGCCCATCGGCTCGTAGATCGACGGGCAGGCGAACACCGTTGCGTGCGACAGGATCTGGACCACATCGGGCCTGGGCAGCATCTGCTGGATCCAGATGACCCCGTCCCGGTCGAGCCGCAGCTCCTCCACCAGCACCGTGACCTCGGCGAGGATCTCGTCGGTGTCCGGCGCTCCCGCGCAGAGCACCAGCTGCACGCCGGGGTCCAGGGACAAGGCGGCACGCAGCAGGTGCGGCAGGCCCTTCTGCCGGGTAATGCGCCCGACGAAGACAACCGAGGGTCGAGCGGGGTCGATGCCGTGGCGCTCGAGGACGTCGGTGCCACCATCGGGCTGGTACTCGTGCGGGTCGATCCCGTTGTGGACCACATGGACCCGGTCGGGGTCGACCGCTGGGTAGCAGCGCAACACGTCGTCGCGCATGCCGGCAGACACGGCGATGACCGCGTCCGCCGACTCGACTGCCGTCCGCTCGGCCCACGACGAGAGCGCATAGCCGCCGCCGAGCTGCTCGGCCTTCCAGGGCCGGAGTGGCTCGAGGCTGTGGGCGCTCACGACGTGCGGCACGCCGTGGAGCAGCTTCGCCACGTGACCGGCGAGGTTGGCATACCAGGTGTGCGAGTGCACGAGGTCGCTGCCCGCGCAGCCCGCGGCCATGGACAGGTCGGTGCCCAGCGTGCGCAGTGCCGCGTTGGCGTCGGCCAGGCCTGCTGGCACGTCGTACGCCGCGACACCGCCTTCGGTGCGCGGCGCCCCCATGCAGTGGACCCGCACGTCCACGAGCCGCCGCAGCTCCCTCGCGAGGTACTCGACGTGCACCCCGGCGCCGCCGTAGACCTCGGGCGGGTACTCACGGGTGAGCAGGTCCACGCGCATGCCGCGATTGTGTCGTCAACACTCGGGGAGGGATAGCGTGCGCTCATGCCGGAGCGGGAGCGGGTGCTGTCGATCGTCCTCGCCGGCGGTGAGGGCAAGCGGCTCATGCCGCTGACAGCCGACCGCGCCAAGCCGGCGGTGCCCTTCGGCGGGATCTACCGCCTCATCGACTTCGTGCTGTCGAACCTCGTCAACGCGGGGTATCGCAAGATCGTCGTGCTCACGCAGTACAAGAGCCACAGCCTGGACCGGCACATCTCCTCGACCTGGCGGCTGTCGGCGATGCTGGGCAACTACATCGCGCCCGTCCCCGCGCAGCAGCGGCTCGGCCCCCGGTGGTTCGCCGGCTCGGCCGACGCGATCTACCAGAGCCTCAACCTGATCGGCGACGAGCAGCCCGCCTACGTCATCGTGTTCGGCGCCGACCACATCTACCGCATGGACCCCAGCCAGATGGTGGCCCAGCACATCGAGTCCGGTGCCGGGGTCACCGTGGCCGCGATCCGGCAGCCCATCGCACTGGCCGACCAGTTCGGGGTCATCGAGACGGCCAACGACCGCCGCGTGATCGCCGCGTTCCGCGAGAAACCCACCGATGCGGTCGGCCTGGCCGATGCGCCGGACCAGGTCTACGCCTCGATGGGCAACTACGTGTTCTCCACCGACGTGCTGCTCGACGCGCTCCGCCGGGACGCGATGGACCCGTCCAGCAAGCACGACATGGGAGGCAACATCATCCCGAGGCTGGTCGACCGCGGCGAAGCACACGTCTACGACTTCCGCGACAACGACGTCCCCGGCTCGACCGGTCGCGACCGCGACTACTGGCGCGATGTCGGGACGCTGGACGCGTTCTACGACGCCCACGCCGACCTGATCGCGGTCCACCCGGTCTTCAACCTCTACAACAAGGACTGGCCGATCTACACCGCGCACGAGCCGTTGCCGCCGGCCAAGTTCGTCCACGACGAGGCAGGACGGGTCGGTCATGCCGTCAGCTCGTTCATCTCCAGCGGAGCCGTCGTGTCCGGTGGGCGCGTCGAGAGCTCCGTGCTCTCACCGTGGGTCACCGTGCACTCCTTTGCCCAGGTCACCGGCAGCGTCCTGATGAACAACGTGACCGTGGGCCGCAATGCGATCGTGCGCAACACCATCATCGACAAGAACGTGGTCGTGCCCGAGAACGCCCGAGTGGGTATGGACCCCGAGGAGGACCGGGCCCGAGGGTTCGTGGTGTCCGACGGCGGGGTCACCGTCGTCGGCAAGGGCCAGCGCGTCACCGCCTAGCCTGCGACGTCACACGGTGGGGACGATGCCGCCGTCCACCAGCACGTTCACACCCGTGACGTACGACGCGCGCGGCGAGACAAGGAAGGCGACGACGGCCGCGACCTCGGAAGGTTCGCCGAAGCGCCGCATCGGGATGACGTGCTCCGCCTCCTCGACAACCTCGGCCGCGGTCACGCCGCTCGACGCGGCCTGGGACTCGGCCACTCCCCCCGGGCCGAGCCACATCGGGGTTCGGGTGAGGCCTGGCGACACCGTCACCACCCGGACCCCCTTGTCGGCGAACTCGAGCGCAACCGACTTGCCCAGACTGTCCAGCGCCGCCTTGCCGGCGCAGTAGTCCGGGATGTGCGGGTCGGGCATGACCCCGTTGACGGACGAGATGTTCGCGATGGCCCCGCCGCGCGCCGCCAAGTGCGGCAGCGCCGCCCTGATCGCTCGCAGCGGGACCAACAAGTTGAGCTCGAGGAGGTGTCGCCAGTCCTCCTCGCTCGTGGCCAGGAAGCCGTCGCGGATGGTGGCCACGCCCGCATTGTTGACCAGCACCGACAGGGAGCCGTGGTCGCGTACCGCGCCCTCGACCAGGTCCTCGACGGCGCCGTGCTCTGTGAGGTCCATCTGGCGGTGCTCGACGCCGGGGACCGCCTCCGCCGGGGGACGTCGGGATGCGCCGACAACACGCATCCCCTCGTTCGCCAGGCACCGCGCGATCTCCAGGCCTATGCCGCTCCCGGTGCCCGTCACGACGGCGACCTTGCCGGTGAGCCCGAGATCCATCTCGCCCCTCGCGTGTCGTCCACCGCGTCGGCGTGACAGTAGCGTGACCTCCTGATGTCCAGCCCCGTTCAGCTCCTCGTCACCGTGACCGGCAGGGACCGGCCCGGTGTCACCTCGGCGCTGCTCGGTGCGCTGTCCTCGCGGGACCTCACCGTCGTCGACGTCGAGCAGGTGGTGATCCGCGGACGGCTCGTCCTCGGTGTCCTTCTCAGTGGGCCCCCTGGTGTCGAGGCGAGGGTGCGGCCCGCCCTCGAGACGGCTCTCGTCCCGCTCGGGATGGAGGTGGAGGTGTCCGCCGGGCCGCCGGACGAGGGGTCGCAGCGCCGCGGACGCTGCCACGTCACCGTCCTCGGTCACCCGCTCCGTCCCGTCGCGCTGGGAGGCATCGCCGGCTGCATCGCCGACTACGGCGGGAACATCGACCGCATCGTCCGCATCGCGCGCTACCCGGTGACCGCGGTGGAGCTCGAGGTGTCGGGCGCCGACCCTGCCGTGCTGCGGACCCAGCTCGCCTTGACGGCGGCGTCGGTGGGGGTCGACGTTGCGGTCGAGCGCTCCGGCCTGCACCGTCGGGCGAAACGGCTCATCGTGCTGGACGTGGACTCGACCCTCGTGCAGGGCGAGGTCATCGAGATGCTCGCGGAGCGTGCGGGCTGCGGCCGCGAGGTCGCTGACGTCACGGACCGGGCGATGCGCGGCGAGCTGGACTTCGCCGAGTCGCTGCTGGCCCGCGTGCGGTTGCTCGCCGGGTTGCCGGACACCGCACTTGCCGACGTACGCGCCAACCTGCAGCTCGCCCCGGGGGCGCGCACCTTCGTCCGGACGCTCAAACGGCTCGACTACCGCCTCGCTGTCGTCAGCGGGGGCTTCACGCAGGTGACGGACGCGCTCGTCGCCGACCTGGAGATCGACTACTGCGCCGCCAACACCCTCGAGATCGTGGACGGACGGCTGACCGGCGAGCTGGTCGGACCCCTCGTCGACCGCGCCGGCAAGGCGGCCGCCCTCGAGCGTTTCGCCGAGGAGTCCGGCGTGCCCCTGTCGCAGACGGTCGCCATCGGTGACGGCGCGAACGACCTGGACATGCTGGCGCGCGCCGGGCTCGGCATCGCGTACAACGCCAAGCCGGTCGTCCGGGTGGCGGCCGACACGGCGGTGAACGTGCCCTACCTCGACGCGATCCTGTTCCTGCTCGGCATCAGCCGCGAGGAGGTCGAGGACGCCGACGCGGCCGAGGGCCTGCAGGTCGTCACTCCCCCGACGTAGCCAGCTCCTAACGAGGCGGCTCCCAGAAGTCGACCAGGCGGCGGGAGTCCGGATCGACGATGGCGATGGCACAGGTGCGCATGCCGCGCATCTCGCCGCTGAGCGCCGCGAGCACCTGCTCGACAGTCGGGTTGTGACCGACCATGACGACCGCGCGGCCAGACGCGTCCGTGAGCCGCTCGACGACGTCCCGGGCGCCGGCCAGGTACAGATTGCGGTCGACGGTGGGTTCCGGCGCCCGGACGGCAGGGGCCATCCCGTCCCAGGTCTGGACGGCGCGGACCGCGGACGAGCACCAGACGGCGTCGAGCTCCGGCAGGCGCTCGGCCAGCCAGCGACCGGCCGCCGCCGCGTTCCGCCGGCCGCGGGAGGTCAGCCGCCGGTCGTGATCGTCGCGGTCCTCGCCACTCTCGGCCTTGGCGTGCCGCACGAGGACGACAAGGCGGCGCGCCGCTTCTGTCATGGCCACCATCGTGCCCGGTGCGCGGTGCTGCCCATAGGCTCGCCCCGTGGCTCATCGACCGGTCCGGCCAGTCTCCGGCGGCACGTTGTGCGTCATCGGCGGTGCCGAAGACCGCACCGGGCCGCGCGTCGTTCTGCGTGAGTTCGTGCAGCTGGCCGGCGGCCCCGGCACCCGCGTCGCAGTGGTCGCGACGGCTTCGTCGCTGGGACCGGAGATCCTCGACGAGTACGACGCGGTCTTCCGTGAGCTCGGGGCGTCCGACGTCGTGCGGCTGCGCCCGGAGAGCCGTGACCAGGCCGACGACCCTGCCGTCGCCTCGGCCCTCGGCGACGTGGACGCGGTGTTCCTGACCGGCGGCAACCAGCTCAAGCTCGCCGGCGTGGTGGCCGGAACGGCCTTCGGGGAGTCGATCGTCGCGGCCCACCGCCGAGGCGCCGTCGTCGGAGGAACTTCCGCGGGCGCCAGCGCGATGAGCGAGCACATGATCGCGTTCGGGGACGACACGGACTCGCCGCGCCAGGGGACCACCGGGTCGGCGGCCGGGCTCGGTTTGCTGCCCGGCGTGGTCATCGACCAGCATTTCGACCAGCGCAACCGGTACGCCCGGCTGCTCTCACTGGTCGCGAGATCGCCGCGGCTGCTCGGCATCGGAGTCGACGAGGACACCGCGGCGGTCGTGCGCGGCGGGCGCGAGATCGAGGTGATCGGCGCCGGGAGCGTCTTCGTCGCGGACGGATCCCGCGCGGTCAGCGACGCCCACCTCGCCGAGGCAGGGGCCCCGCTGCTGGTGTCGGGCGTGGTCGTGCACGCCCTGCCGGCGGGCGCCCGGTTCGACCTCGCCGACCGGCGGCTGGTGTCCTTCGTCGAGTCGCACCTCGCCCACGAGCTCCGTGAGCAAGTCGAGGAGGACGAGTGAGCGGCGCCGCGCAGCCCGATCTCGCGGTCCTGCAGACCCGGGTGTACCGCGGGCCCAACCTGTGGTCGTACGAACCGGCGGTGCACCTCGTCGTCGACCTCGGGTCGCTGGAGGACCATCCGTCGAACACCATCCCGGGCTTCGTCGACGGGCTGGTCGACGTCTTGCCGGGCATTGCGCGGCACTCCTGCTCACGCGGTCACCGGGGCGGGTTCCTGGAGCGGCTCAAGGAGGGGACCTGGCTCGGCCACGTGGCCGAGCACACAGCCCTCCAGCTGCAGCAGGAAGCCGGCCACGACATCCGCCGCGGCAAGACCCGCAGCACCGGGGTGCGCGGGCAGTACAACGTCATCTACGGGTACGCCGACGAGCAGGTCGGGCTCGCCGCCGGGAAGCTGGCCGTGCGCCTGGTCAACCACCTCGTGCGGCCGGACCCGGAGCTCGACTTCGACGCCGAGCTCGAGGCGTTCCTGCTGCACGCGGAGCGCACCGCGTTCGGACCCTCGACGCAGGCGATCCTGGACGAGGCGGTGTCGCGGGACATCCCCTGGCTCCGGCTCAACCAGTACTCGCTGGTCCAGCTCGGCCAGGGCGTGCACCAGCGGCGGATCCGGGCGACCATGACGTCCAACACGTCGGCGCTGGCCGTCGACATCGCCGGCGACAAGGAGCTCACGACACGGCTGCTCGCCGCGGCCGGCCTGCCCGTCCCCCGGTCGGAGTCGGTGCGCACGATGGAGCAGGCAGTCAGGGTCGCCGACCGCATCGGCTACCCGGTCGTGTGCAAGCCGCTGGACGGCAACCACGGCCGCGGCGTGGTCCTCGACATCACCAGCGCTGACGACGTACGGGCGGCGTTCCCCGTCGCGCAGGAGGAGTCCCGCCGAGGGTGGGTGGTGGTCGAGTCGTTCATCACGGGCAAGGACTACCGCGTCCTGGTCATCGGCGGCCGGATGGTCGCGCTGGCCGAGCGGGTGCCAGCCCACGTCGTCGGTGACGGCGTCCACACGGTGCGCGAGCTCGTCGACGAGACCAACGCGGACCCTCGCCGGGGCGTGGGTCACGAGAAGGTGCTGACCCGCGTCAAGGTCGACGAGGCCGCGGTCGCGCTGGTGGCGGAGCAGGGGTTCGACCTGGACGACGTACCCCCCAACGGAACGACGGTGAAGCTGACGTTGACCGGCAACATGTCGACGGGCGGCATATCCATCGACCGGACACTGGAAGCGCACCCCGACAACGTCGAGATCGCCGAGGAGGCCGCGCGCGTCGTCGGCCTCGACGTCGCGGGCATCGACTTCATCAGCCCCGACATCGCGGAGCCGGTACGCGAGACCGGTGGGGCGATCTGCGAGGTCAACGCGGCGCCCGGGTTCCGCATGCACACACACCCGACGGTGGGCGACGCGCAGTTCGTTGCGAAGCCGGTCGTGGACTCGTTGTTCCCGCCCGGCGCGCCCAGCCGGATCCCGATCGTCGCGGTGACCGGCACCAACGGCAAGACGACCACGGCCCGGATGATCGCCCACGTGTTCAAGGGCATGGGCCGCAAGGTCGGCATGACATCCACCGACGGCATCGTCATCGACGAGAGGCTGGTGATCCGGTCCGACGCGTCCGGACCCAAGTCCGCGCGCATGGTGCTGCAGAACCCGCGCGTCGACTTCGCGGTCTTCGAGGTGGCCCGCGGCGGCATCCTGCGCGAAGGTCTCGGCTACCAGCGCAACGACGTCGCGGTCGTGCTCAACATCGCGCCCGATCACCTGGGCATGCGAGGCATCGACACCCTTGAACAGCTTGCAGAGGTGAAACAGGTCATCGTGGAGGCCGTGCCGCGCGACGGGTTCGCGGTGCTCAACGCCGACGACGAGCTGGTCCGGGGCATGCGGCGGCGGTGCTCCGGCGACGTGGTGTGGTTCTCGATGGCCGAGTCCGGCTCCGACGTACGCGAGATGATCGACGAGCACTGTCGTCGCGGGGGACGGGCGGTGGTGCTGGAGCGCGGCGACCTCGGCGAGATGATCATCATCCGACACGGTCGGCGCTCGATGCAGCTGGCCTGGACGCATCTGCTCCCAGCGACCTTCGGCGGCCGGGCAAAGATGAACGTCCAGAACTCCCTTGCCGCGGCTGCTGCGGCGTTCGCCGCGGGTGCCCACCTGCACGACATCCGGCAGGGCCTTCGGACGTTCACCACCTCCTACTATCTGTCCCCCGGCCGGCTGAACCAGATCGAGGTCGGCGGCACCACGGTCATCGTTGACTACTGCCACAACGCCCCGGGCATGCGACTGCTCGGCGACTTCGTCGAGCAGCTCGCGGACAGCGCCGGCGCCGCGTCCGAGCTCGGCCGGCCGTCCCGGATCGGGGTCATCGCCACCGCCGGTGACCGTCGGGACGAGGACATGCGCGAGCTCGGCGGCGTCGCCGCGGACCACTTCGACGTGCTCGTCGTGCGGGAGGACCAGGCGCTGCGCGGGCGCGCACGCGGTGACGTGGCGGCGCTGGTCGCCGAGGGTGCCCGGGTTCGGATGGCTGAGGGAGCTCGCTGCAAGCAGGTCGACATCGTGCTCGACGAGATCCCGGCCGTGCATGAGGCGATGGGGCGGGCCAACCCGGGTGACCTGGTGGTGCTGTGCGTCGACAAGCACGGCGCGGTGCTGGCCGAGCTCGAGACGATGTCGCAGCAGGCGCAGGCCGGCGCCCGCCTCGACGAGGCCGTCGGCGACCCCGACACCGCCGCCGCCGTCACTCCCACCCCCCCGGCCCCCACCCCCCAACCCCAGCCCCAACCCCAGCCCCAACCCCAAGCCCAAGCCCCCCAGTGATCATGCAAGATTGGGGATCTTGGGCATCGCTGCTGGTCACAGCGCCAGATCGGCTGGCGATCATGCAGGATTGGGGATCTTGCTGCCAGACGGGCGGTGACGACATGCCCGGGGCTGCCCGACCTTGGCCGATGGTTCCACCTCCGACGAAGATCCCCGAAAGTGCATGATCGACGGCGACGGGCGGGGCGGTGAGCTGCGGAGATCCACAAGATCCCCGAAAGTGCATGATCAGCTGCGGGGTTGGGGGGATCAGCTGCGGGGTTGGGGGGATCAGCTGCTTGGTTGGGGTGATCAGCTGCGGGGTTGGGGTGGTTGGGCTCTCAGGACCTTCTCGCGGATCGCCTCGGGCGAGTCGACGGTGCCGCCGACCGAGGTGATCCAGCCCACGATCTCCTCGCGCTCGGCGTGGCACATCACCCCCACGACGTCCCCCGGGGTCGCCGCGGCGACCAGGGCCTGAACGCCTGCCAGCTC
>JBOGDX010000087.1:0-8896 GCA_050743225.1 Actinomycetes bacterium
CTGCTGTACGGCACGATGCGCGACCTGCTGATCGGCGTCACCTTCGTGCGGGCCGACGGCGTCGTGGCGAAGGCCGGCGGCAAGGTCGTCAAGAACGTCGCCGGCTACGACTTCGGCAAGCTGCTCACCGGCTCCTACGGCACGCTCGGCGTGGTCACTGAGGTGGTGGTGCGGCTGCACCCCGTCCCGGCGGCCCGCAGGGTGGTCAGACTGCAGGTCGCCGAGCCGGCGCAGGCCGGGGCCGCCGCGGCTGCGGTGCTCGGCTCGCAGGTCGTCCCGGCCGCGGTGGAGGTGCACCAGCGCGGCGTCGGCCCGGTGACCCTGACCGTGCTGCTGGAAGGCGTCGAGGCCGGCGTCGCCGGACGGGCGGAGACCGCGCGCGGCCTCCTGCGCGACGGCGCCACCGTGTCGACGAAGCTGCCGGCCGGTTTCGCCGACCTGCCGTTCGTCGCGTCGGGCACCGGGCTGAAGGTCACGAGCACCCTCAGCGGCGTCTCCCACGTCCTGGCCGTCGGCCGGCGTTTGTCGCGCGACCTCGGCGTCGAGATGACCGTGCGCGGCTCCGCCATGGGGGTGCTCTATGCCGGGCTGCCCGCCGGCACCACGCCAGATGCGGCGGGCGTCGTGGTGGACGCGCTGCGATCGACTGTCGCGACGTACGACGGAACCGTCACCGTCCTGGTCGCGCCGCCGGAGGTGCGCGAGGCCGTCGACATGTGGGGCCCGGTGCCCGGCCTGAACCTGATGCGACGGGTCAAGGACGAGATGGACCCCGGCCACCGGCTGGCCCCGGGCAGGCTCGTGGTGGCTGCGCCATGAGCCCCACCGGGATGAACGTCGCGTTCGACGACCACCGTCCACCCTCGGCCGAGCTGGCCGCCGACTGCGTGCACTGCGGCTTCTGCCTGCCGACCTGCCCGACGTACGTGCTCTGGGGCGAGGAGATGGACTCCCCCCGCGGCCGCATCTACCTGATGCAGTCGGGCCTGGACGGCGAACCCATGAGCGACTCCATGGTCGGTCACTTCGACGCCTGCCTCGGCTGCATGGCCTGCGTGACCGCCTGCCCGTCGGGCGTGCAGTACGACCGGCTGATCGAGGCGACGCGGGCGCAGGTCGAGCGCCGGCACCGGCGTCCGCTGACAGACCGCTTGCTGCGCACAGCGATCTTCGCGCTGTTCCCCCACCCGCGCCGGCTGCGGCTGCTACGTGGTCCGCTCTCGGCCTACCGGCGCAGCGGCCTGCAACGCATGGTGCGGCGCAGCGGGTTGCTGGAGCGGGTGTCGCCGTCGCTGGCCGCGATGGAGGGGCTCGCGCCGCCGGGTGGAGCGGCCCCTCGCCTGCCGGGGCGTGTCGCGGCCAGAGGGCCCCGTCGCGCCGTCGTCGGCATGCTGACCGGCTGCGTCCAGCGCGAGTTCTTCCCTGGTGTCAACGCCGCGACGGCTCGCGTGCTGGCGATGGAGGGCTGCGACGTCGTGATCCCGCGCAGTCAGGGCTGCTGCGGAGCGTTGAGCGTGCACAACGGCCGCGAGGCTGAGGCGATGCGCTACGCGCGGCGGACCATCGACGTCTTCGAGGCAGCGGGTGTCGAGCACGTCGTCGTGAACGCGGCGGGCTGCGGTTCGTCGATGAAGGAGTACGCCGACCTGCTCCGGGACGACCCGTCGTACGCCGGGAGGGCGCAGCGGTTCGCACAGTCGGTGCGCGACGTCAGCGAGATCCTCACCGAGCTCGGCCCGGTCGCGGGCCGGCACCCGCTGCCCGTCACGATCGCCTACCACGACGCCTGCCACCTCGCGCACGCGCAAGGCGTGCGCGCGCAGCCGCGCGAGCTGCTGCGTGGCATCCCCGGCCTGCAGCTGCGCGAGGTCGCCGACCCGGACATCTGCTGCGGCTCGGCCGGCGTCTACAACGTGCTCAACCCCGAGCCCGCCCGCGAGCTCGGCGACCGCAAGGCGCGCAGCGTGCTGGCCACCGGCGCCGACCTGCTCGTGACCGCCAACCCCGGCTGCCTCATGCAGGTGGCCTCCTCGCTGAACCGCCTCTGCCCCGATCGCGTCGGGGGCCCGATCGCCCTCGCCCACACCGTCGAGGTGCTCGACGCCTCCCTGCGCGGCCTGAGGCCGGGGCATCTCGGCATCCGCATCGCCAGTAGGTATCCCAGTAGGTAAGGAGCCCGAACCATGTCCCAGTCGACCCGTGGGCCGGACAGTCCCGCCGGCACCGCCACCGAGATCCGAAGCACCAACCTGCCGGCGATCGAGTACGCCGACCTGCCGGAGCCGCTACCTCTCAAGCGGGTGCTCGGGCCGAGCGTCCTGCTCCTCGCGGGCGCCATCGGCTCCGGCGAGTACGTGCTCTGGCCCTACATCACCTCCCAGGTCGGCATGGCGCTCGTGTGGCTGGTGTTCGTGGGGATCCTGACGCAGTACTTCCTCAACATGGAGATCGAGCGCTACACCCTGGCCACCGGAGAGACGGCCGTCAGTGGCTTCACCCGGTTGTGGAAACCGTGGAGCTGGCTCTTCATCCTCATGACCGTGGTGCCGTGGGCCTGGCCCGGCTGGGCCACCGGCGGCACGACGACGCTGAGCTTCGCGCTCGGCTTCTCCGAGGACGCGGTGCCCTACGTCACGATCGGGGTGCTGATCCTCATCGGGGCCGTCCTGACGGTGTCCCCGGTCGTCTACCAGACCGTCGAGAAGATCCAGTTCTTCCTGGTCGGGCTGATCGTGCTGTTCCTGATCTACGCGGCGATCGCCCTGCTCGGCGGCGACGGGTACTCGGCACTGGCCAAGGGCTTCGTGGAGGTCGACAAGATCCCGGACGCCATCGACACGATCCCGATCGCGACGCTGCTGGGCGCGATCGCCTTCGCGGGCGCCGGCGGCGCACTCAACCTGGTGCAGTCGAACTGGGTCCGGGACAAGGGCCTGGGCATGGGCGCCCGGCTGCCGAAGGTCGTCTCCCCGTTCACCGGCGAGGAGACCGCCGCACCGACGACCGGCTACTTCTTCCGTCGCGACGAGGAGAACATGCGCCGTTGGAACGGCTGGTGGAGGGTCGCGGACAAGGAGCAGTTCGCGACGTTCTTCGTGATCGGTGCCATCGCGCTGTTCGTGCTGATGACGCTGACCTTCGTGACTGTCGGCACCGGAGGTGTCAGCGCCGAGGCAGCGGACTTCACGTTCATAGAGGAGGAGGGCAACGCGCTCAAGGGCGAGCACGGCGACTGGCTGGGCACTCTGTTCTGGCTGATCGGCACCGTAGTGCTGTTCTCGACCAACCTGGCGGTGCTCGACATGGTCGGCCGCGTCACCGCGGACGTTCTCAAGACCGGCGCCCTGCGGGACAACGAGAACTGGAGCGAGAGCAGGCTCTACTTCGCCGTCGTGTGGATGGAGATCGCGTTCGGGTCGATCATCCTGCTCTCCGGCGTCGACCAGCCGCTGCTCCTGCTGGTCATCGCCTCGTCGCTGAACGGACTGGTGATGTTCGTCTACTCGGTGCTGCTCATCCAGCTGAACAAGGGCATGCTGCCCAAGGAGATCGGCCTGGGTGGGGGACGCCTCGCCGCGCTGGTGTGGGCCGTCGTGTTCTACGGCGGGTTCTCGGCGGTCCTGCTGTGGGACCAGATCGGCAGCCTGTTCGAGTAGCCATTGCGACGCACACCACACGGGAGGAGGTGGTTCGGCCCGCGCCCGGTTGGGCATCAGTCCCTTCGACCGACCGTCGAAGGGCAGTGCCGCAGGTCGCCCAACGGGGCACCGTCGGACGACAGGGAGCCGCTCCATGTGCCAGGCCACGCCGCGCGCCACGCGCGAGCTGCCGGTCTCGCACGAGGCCCCATCCCTCGCGCGCGCCTTCCTGCGGTCGTCGACGTGCGTGACCCACCAGAGCTCGGTCCTCGAGGACGCCGTGCTGCTGGTCAGCGAGCTGGTCACGAACTCGGTCGTGTACGGCGGGCCACCGGTCGTGGTCGCCGTGGACTGCGACGGCGAGGTGCTGCAGGTGCGCGTGCGTGACGGGTCGCCGACGCTGCCCGAACGACGGACCGCGCGACGGACCGACGAGGGCGGGCGCGGGCTCGAGCTCGTCGCCAACCTGTCGGCCGCCTGGGGTATCGACCCGGAGCCGGGCGGAAAGCACGTCTGGTTCGTGCTCCGCGACGGCTAGCCGCGGACTGGCTCGGCCTCACTGCCTTCGTCCAGTACCTCGCCGTCGACCATCTGGCTCGAGCCCGTCGAGACCGACGAGGCAGCCGCGGCGGTGTCGGCCACCTCCTGCTGCCGCGCCTGCACCCCGGACAGGGTTCGCAGCGGCTCCTCGGGGAGGAACACCACGGCGACCAGCGCGAGCACGAGAACGAGTGTGGCGACGCCGAAGACGAGCCCCATCGAGCCGGCGAACCCCTCGAGGAACGGCCGGGCAAGCCGCGGGTCCAGTTGCTGCAGGAACGACGTGTCGTCGAGCGCGCCGTCGGGCAGCGTGCCGCCGGACCGCAGCGCGTCGACGACACCCGCGTTGGCCGGCTCGGCCAGCACCGCCGGGTCGCGCAGGGTCTGCCGGAACGCGGGCGTCGCGGCGTCGGCGCGGAACGCCGCAAGGATCTTGTCGCTGACCGTCGAGAACAGCACCGACAGGAAGACCGCGGTCCCGAGCGTCCCACCCATCTGCCGGAAGAACGTCGCCGACGAGGTCGCAACGCCCATATCACGCGGCGGCACGGCGTTCTGAACGGCGAGCACCAGCGGCTGCATGTTGAAGCCGAGACCGAGGCCGAACAGCGTCGCCATCGCCAGCGTCTGCCAGAGAGGGGTGTCGACAGCGATCGTCGACAACAGCCCCATGGCTACAACGAGGAGCACGGCGCCGACGACGGGGAAGCGCTTGTAGCGCCCGGTGCGGGCGATCACCTGGCCGGAGAACACCGAGCCCACCATGATGCCGAAGGTCAGCGGCAGCAGGAGCAGGCCGGCCGCGGTCGGCGACTGGCCCTTCACGATCTGCAGGTAGAGGGGCAGCGCCGCCAGGCCGCCGAACATGCCCATGCCGAGCAGGAAGTTCAGCAGCGAGCCGATCCCGAACGTCCGGCCACGGAACAGGCGCAGCGGGAGCAGTGCGTCGTCGCCGTACCGCCTCTCCGCCAGGACGAACGCCACCACCCCGCTCACACCGACGACCATCGCGGCCACCGACCGCCCGGACCCCCACCCCCAGTCACGCCCGTGCTCGGCGAGCAGCAGCAGCGGGGTCAGTCCGGCCACGAGGGCCACGGCTCCCGGCCAGTCGATCCGGTGGTCGCGGCGGAAGTGGGGCACGTGCAGGCTGCGCACGACGAGCACGAGCGCCGCGACGCCGACCGGGATGTTCACCAGGAACACCCACCGCCAGCCGGTGACGCCCAGCAGCGTCTCCTGCCCGGCGAGGCAGCCACCCACCACCGGACCCAGCACGCTCGACGTCCCGAACACCGCCAGGAACCAGCCCTGGTAGCGGGCACGCTCCCGCGGCGGCACGATGTCGCCGATGATCGTCAGGGCCAGCGAGAAGAGGCCGCCTGCCCCCAGACCCTGCACGGCGCGGAAGGCGGCCAGCTCCCACATCGACTGCGCGAGGCCGCACAGCGCCGACCCGACGACGAACACCGAGATCGCGGCGACGAAGAACGGCCGCCGGCCGTAGAGGTCCGAGAGCTTGCCGTACAGCGGGGTGCTGATGGTCGCGGTGATCAGGTACGCGGTCGTGGCCCACGCCTGCACCGAGAGGCCCTGCAGGTCGTCGGCGATGGTCCGGATGGAGGTCGCGACGATGGTCTGGTCCAGCGCGGCGAGGAACATGCCCGCCATCAACCCGGACAGGATCGTCATGACCTGCCGGTGGGTGAGCGGCTGGGAGTGGTCGACGGTGGTTGGCCCCGTGGTCATCGATCGGTCTCCTGAAGGGTGGGTACGTCGGCCGCGTGCTCGTCCAGCAGCGCGGGACGGGCCGCGGCGAAGCTGTCGTTGAACCGGCCCAGCAGGGCGGTCAGCGCGGCGACGTCCTCGACCGGCCAGCCGTCGACCACGCGGGAGAACAGCCGCTGCCTGCGTTCCCGCTTGTGGGTGTGGACGGCCCGTCCGCGCGCGGTGGCGACGAGCAGGCTGGCCCTGCCGTCCTCCGGGTCGGGCACCCGCTCGACGAGGCCGGCGCGGACCAGCTCGCCCACCTGGCGGCTGACCGTCGACGGGTCGACGCAGGCGGTGTCGGCCAACGCGGAGGTGCGCTGGGGACCTTCCGTCACGAGCTGGAAGAGCAAGGCGTAGGCGGCCCAGTCCACGGCGTCGTGACCGCGCGCGGCCAGCTGGACCCGCATCGCGTGGCTCGCCCTGGTGAGCCGGACCATCTGTTCACCCAACCGGCCGATGGCGTCGGGATCCGGTGGCACCTCCGCACCCCCCTCCAACCGCACTCCGAGAAAATAACTGCATGCAGCATACAACTAAGGGTCGGTGGCCGGAGCGAGGTCGAGGCGCCGCATGAGCCGCTGCGCGTCGAACGGGGCCCGGACCTTGACGTCGTTGTCGAAGTACACGACGACGTCCGCGCCGCTCCCCTGCCAGGCGAGCACCCGCTCGGCCCACCGGTCGAGCGCCTCGTCGGTGTAGCCGCTGACGTAGAGCTCCTCCGCCCCGTGCAGGCGGACGTACGCCAGGTCGGTGGTCGGCTCGGTGAGCACCGGCCACTTCCCCGCCGTGTCGGCGGTGACCACCGCGGCGTCGTGGTCGCGCAGGACCTCGAGGAACGTCTCGGTCTCGAAGGAGCGGTGGCGCACCTCGACGGCGTGGCGCAACACCCGGTCGGCGTCCGTGGTCGTCCAGGCCCGACCCTCCATCCGCTCGTCGTGGGTGGCTGCCAGCCGCGCCGCGCCCGCGGTCGTGCGAGGCAGCAGCCCCAGGAAGTCCCTCATCCGTGCCTCGTCGAATCCGAGGTTCGGCGGCAGCTGCCACAGGAGCGGGCCCAGCTTGGCGCCGAGGGCCAGCACCCCGGAGGCGAAGAAGTTGGCCAGCGGCGTCTCCACCGCCCGCAGCTTCTTCATGTGCGTGATGAAACGCCCGCCCTTGACTGCGAAAACGAAGTCGTCGGGCGTCTCGTCCCGCCAGGCCCGCCAGCTCTCCGGCCGCTGCAGGGCGTAGAACGAGCCGTTCACCTCGACCGAGGTCAGCTGTCGGGACACGAACTCCAGCTCGCGGCGGTGCGGGAGCCCGGGCGGGTAGAACACCCCCCGCCACGGTGGGTACCGCCAGCCGGAGATGCCGACCCTGACCTGCGGCACCCGCGCAGTCTACGGTCGGGTCCATGGTCTCGATCGAGATCGCGAAGGCGCTGCGCGAGGCGGGGTTGCGCTGGTCACCGACCCGTGGCGACCACTTCGTCGTGATGGACCGCGACATGGACGATGACGTGTTCGTGCTCAGCGACATGACGATCGAGGTGCACGACTTCCCGACCGGGCCGGTCATCGGCTTCAACGGCACGACCGAGTGGGCGCTGGACTCCCTGGACAAGGGCGATGCGCTGTGGCTGCCGTCGGAACACCAGCTGCGCGCACTGCTCGGGGACGCGTTCGTCCGCCTCGAGAGGTCCGGCCCGGCGTACGACGTCATCGTGTCGTTCGACGGCGATCGGAGAACGACCCGCGCCGGCGACCCTGCCGACGCCTACGGCTTGGCGCTCCTGGAGCGCCTGCGGGCGATGGCCTGAGGTCGGGCGCATGCCCACCGAGGACGACGTCCGGCGGATCTGCCTGTCGCTGCCCGGCGTGACCGAGCGCCCGAGCTGGGACCGGCCCGCGTGGTTCGCCCGAACCCTGATGGCCCGCATCTGGGAGGACGGGGTCGTGACGGTCAAGACGCAGGAGCGGGAAGCCTTGGCCGGCGGCGACCCGCAGACGTTCTTCTGGACTCCTCACCACGAGCGCTCCCCGCAGCTCGTCCTGCTCCGGCTGGACCGGGTGGCCGCCGACGAGCTGGTCGAGCTGCTCCAGGAGTCCTACCGGATCGCCGGCGCACCGAGGGACGTCTGACGCCCGAAGGTCGTCCGATCAGCTCCCCTCGAGCAGCTTCCGCGCGCGCTGCAACTGCACGATCGTCGACCAGGTCACCTCGTCCGCCGGCCGGGCGCCGTTGACCGTGACGAGCCGCTCCCGCTCTGCGTAGTAATCGACCATCGGCCGGGTCTTCTCGTCGTAGACCTCGAGCCGGTGCTCGATCACCTCCTGCGTGTCGTCCGAGCCCCGGCCGCGGGCCAGCAGGCGCCGCACCAGCTCGTCACGCTCGACCGCCAGGTGGATCGCCACCTGCACCGCGACACCCAGCTCCCGGGCCGTGATGTAGGCGATCTCGGCCTGGTCGACCGTGCGGGGGAAGCCGTCCAGGATGTAGCCGCCCGCCTGGCTGGCAGCCACGATCGGCTTGCGCAGCATGTCGAGCACCATCTGGTCGGGGACCAGGTCGCCCCGGGACACGTACTGCTGCACCTGCTTGCCGAGAGGCGTTTCCTCCGTCACGTGCTGGCGCAGCAGGTCGCCACTGGAGATGTGGGTGACGCCGAGGTGCTCGGCCAGCCGCACCGCCTGGGTCCCCTTGCCCGCCCCGGGCGCACCGATCAGCAGCAGACGCATGGGGCGATCCTGCCCGGTCCGCCGGCGGGGCGGGTCAGTGGTGGCGGAACCCGCCGAGGAACCGGCGGAAGACCCCGCCCTGCCGGGGCAGCGGGGCGGCCGGCGGCGGTGCGCTGGTGCGGCGCCTGGCGACCGGGTGGTCGTAGTCGGTTCGCACGATCGCGTCGACCACCTGAGCCTCGTCGAAGTGCTCCGAGCCCTCGATGACCGGAACGAAGCCGACCAGCATCCCGT
>JBOGDX010000088.1:0-8829 GCA_050743225.1 Actinomycetes bacterium
GACCGGAACCCCCTCCAATCCTTGGAAGTTGGCCTGGTCAGGCGGCTTCGCAGCCGGGACCGCAGGGGCGCACCGGACCCGGCCAGCCGCGCCTCGTGAGCACTCGGCCGACCTGACCCGCCGTTCGGCACGGCGTGACGACCACCGACACCCAGCCGTACCGCAGGGTGCGGGCGTCCTCGGTCTCTACGAGCTCGTTGTCCCGGACATCGTCGCGCTCCCGCCACTCCTCGGGATGGGCGGCTCGTCCATCCAGCTCGACGATGAGCCGCCACAGCAGGTAGCGAACGTCCCGGTAGCGGCGGCGGCCGCGCGTCCCCTCGGGCCGGTTTCGCGACGCACTCGGCAAGCCGTGCGGTCTCTCGACATCACGGTGGTAGCGGCGTTCCAGGGTGGACAGGACCCCGTCCCGGACCTCGGCGAGCAGGTCCGCGAGCAGTGCTCGCCACCGAAGCCGCTTCCGCAACCGCGCCCGGTCGCGGATCCGGCCTGCCGTCGTCATGCGGCGCTGGCAGGCGCGCAGCACGAGCGCGATCACGGCGCCGGGGTCGGTCCGCTCGTCTGAGAGATCGAGCAGGGTGTCTTCGAGTCGGGTCCGCGGCGGAGACGAGGTGGGGTGCCGTCGCTGCGCCAGATGCCGGGACTGCCGGACGCGCACCGTCGTCCTCGAACCCACGTATCGACGTCCGTGTGGAACGCAGACGTCCATGCGATCGGGGAGGGTGTCGACAAGATCCTGCAGCCACCCAGCAGTCGTGTGGCTCGCGACGGCCTCCTCACCGGCGTACAGCAGGGCCGCCCAGATCCGAGTCAGCGGGGGCAGCGGGCCGGTGAAAACGACGTACGTCCGGGGATGAACTCGTTGCCAGCGGCGAGCGCGCAGGTGGCTGCGAACGGTCCCGCGGCTGATCCCGAGCTCGCGCAGCTGCCTGCGCGCCACGGCGCCGTCCTGTGCTCGGGTGAGCTGGTCGAGGGACGGGGCGGGCTCGGGAAGTCCCATGGACCGAGCCTGTTGGATGCATCCCGCGCTGCAGGCCCGCAGCCGGCATCTGTGGATGGGCGAGTTACGTGGATGACAGCGGTTCTCGGGCGGCCCCCATCCCGACAACGGAGGGGTTTTCGGTCGGTCAGTGACCGCAAACCCCTCCGATCCCGGCGATCAGCTCGCCGGCGGCCTGCAGCGTCATGACGACGACCTGACTGTGCTCCCCGCCCCGGGTCGGTGGACCGATACCGGCGAGTCACCACGTAGCCTCGGCCCGTGGCAGACGCGCCGATCGGCATCTTCGACTCTGGCTTCGGCGGCCTCACCGTGGCCCGCTCGGTGCTCGACCAGCTGCCCCACGAGCCCGTCCTCTACTACGGCGACACCGAGCGCCAGCCGTACGGCCCGCGCCCCATCGCCGAGGTGCGGTCCTTTGCGCTGGAGTGCCTCGACCACCTGGTCGACCAGGGCGTGAAGATGATCGTCATCGCGTGCAACAGCGCCAGTGCCGCGGTCCTGCACGACGCCCGCGAGCGCTACGCGGTGCCGGTCGTGGAGGTCATCAGGCCGGCGGTACGCCGCGCGGTTGCCGCGACGCGCAACGACCACGTCGGGGTGATCTCGACCCTCGCGACCAAGACCAGCCGGGCCTACGAGGACGCCTTCGCCGCCGCCCCGCAGATCCAGGTCACCACGCAGGCCTGCCCTCGGTTCGTGGAGTTCGTCGAGCAGGGTGTCACCGGTGGGGACGAGCTGATCAAGGTCGCCCACGAGTACCTCGACCCCGTTGCCGCGGCCGGTGTGGACACCCTGATCCTCGGCTGCACGCACTACCCGCTGCTGAGCGCCGTCGTCTCGTACGTCATGGGTGACGAGGTGTCGCTGGTGTCGAGTGCGGAGGAGACCGCGAAAGACGTCTACCGCACCCTTGTCGCGCGGGGGCTCGGGCGTGACGGCGGGCTGCCGGAGCCCGAGCACCGGTTCCTCACCACCGGTGACCCGTCGGTCTTCCGCGAGCTGAGCCGGCGCTTCCTCGGCCCCGAGGCGGGCGGCGTGGAGTCCGTGGCGTGAGGGTGACGGTCGTCGGGTGCTCCGGCTCCCTGCCGGGCACCAGCAGCCCGGCGTCGTGCTACCTGGTCGAGGCCGACGGCTTCCGGTTGGTGCTCGACCTCGGCAACGGGGCGCTCGGCGCTCTGCAGAAGTACCTGCGGCTCACCCAGCTGGACGCGGTCCTGATCAGCCACCTCCACCCCGACCACTGCATCGACATGCTCGCGCTCTACATCGCCCGGACCTACGACCCGCGGGGCGGCTTCACGGGGCTGCCCGCGTACGGTCCGACCGGTGTTGGGCAGCATCTCGCTCGGGCCTTCGGCCGCGCCGACGAGCCCGGTCTGTCGGACTGCTTCGAGTTCAAGTCCTGGTCGGCCGGCACGCATGCGCTCGGCCCCTTTTCGGTGACCGTCGCTCGGACCGCCCACCCGGTCGAGACCTGGGCGATGCGCCTCGAGCACGACGGCAGGGTTCTGGCCTACTCGGCCGACACCGGCCCGACCGACGCGCTCGTGGACGTCGCCTCGGGCGCCGACCTGGCCCTGTTCGAGTCGTCCTTCGAGGAGGGCCGCGACGACGCCGCTCCTGCCGACCTGCACCTGACCGGCCGGCAGGCGGGCGAGCACGCCGAACGCGCGGGCGTACGTCGCCTCGTGCTGACCCACCTGCCTCCTTGGAACGACCCATCCACCTCGCTGACTGCTGCGACGCGCGCCTTCTCGGGGCCGGTGGAGCTGGCCCGCCCGGGCGCGACGTACGACCTGTGAGACCTGCCCTCTAGGGTCGGCGACATGTCACGCATGGACGGACGTACGCCGGGCCAGCTCCGCACAGTCAGCCTCACCCGCAGCTGGCTCGACCACGCTGAGGGGTCGGTGCTCGTCGAGTTCGGCCGGACCCGGGTGCTGTGCGCCGCGTCGGTGACGCAGGGCGTGCCCCGGTGGCGAAAGGGCAGCGGGCTGGGCTGGGTGACGGCGGAGTACGCGATGCTGCCGCGCTCGACCAACACCCGCTCCGACCGCGAGTCGGTGAAGGGCCGCATCGGCGGGCGCACGCACGAGATCTCGCGGCTGGTCGGTCGCTCGCTGCGTGCGGCGATCGACTACAAGGCGCTCGGCGAGAACACGATCGTGCTCGACTGCGACGTGTTGCAGGCCGACGGGGGAACGCGGACCGCCGCGATCACCGGGGCGTACGTCGCGCTGGCTGATGCCGTCTCCTACCTCCGCGACAAGGGCGCGCTGGTCTCGGAGCCGCTGCACACCTCGGTGGCAGCCGTGTCGGTCGGCATCGTGGACGGGCTCCCGATGCTGGACCTCTGCTACGAGGAGGACGTGCGCGCCGAGACCGACATGAACGTCGTGATGACCGGGAAGGGTGCCTTCGTCGAGGTCCAGGGGACGGCCGAGTCGGAGCCCTTCGACCGGGCTCTGCTCGACCGTATGCTCGACCTCGCGGCGACTGGCTGCGCCGAGCTGACCGGGATCCAGACGGCCGCGCTCGCGCGATGACCCGGGTGGTGCTCGCCACCCGCAACGCCCACAAGGTCGGCGAGCTGCAGCAGATCCTGAGCACGCTGGGGCTGGACGTCGAGCTGGTGCCGCTGCCGCCGGAGGCACCCGACGTGGTGGAGGACGGCCTGACGTTCGCGGCGAACGCGCTGAAGAAGGCCCGCTCCGCCGCGTCGGCGACCGGGATGCCGTCGGTTGCGGACGACAGCGGCCTGTGCGTGGACGCGCTCAACGGGATGCCGGGCGTGTTCTCGGCACGGTGGGCCGGTGGGAGGCGCGACGACGCTGCCAACCTGAGGTTGGTGATCGAGCAGCTGGCCGACGTACGCGACGAGGACCGCGGCGCTTCCTTCATCTGCGCGGCCGCCCTGGCCATGCCTTCGGGCGAGGAGCGTGTCGTGGAGGGGCAGGTCACCGGACGGCTGGTCCGCGAGCCGCGGGGGTCGGGCGGGTTCGGCTACGACCCAGTGTTCGTCCCCGACGGCGACGACCGGACGACGGCCGAGATGCCACCCGAGGAGAAGAACGCGATCTCGCACCGGGGTCGAGCGTTTCGGGCCCTGGCTCCGGCGTTCCGAGCTCTGGTGCCCCTCGCGGCTGGCTCCAGCTCTACCGAGTGGGGTCGGTGAGAGTCGAACTCACACTGTCACGGACCTAAACCGTGTGCCTCTGCCATTGGGCTACGACCCCGATTGCGCACACAGTATGTCGTGGTCAGAGCATGACAGTTCGGACAGAGGAATCGAAGATTCTCCCGACGGTTGTCGAACGGGTCGCCGTTGATGTGGTCGATTTCCAGCTGGAGCTGCGCGCCCATCCATCTCCCGTCGCAGCTGCAGCCGGCGCATTCGTAGCCGATGCCGGACTCGATCATGGCCCTTCTGAAGCGATGAGCGTTTTCTTTCCAATCCCTGTTAGGTCGAAGCACGAGGTAGTGCTGCCACGGAAGCTTGCTCCGCGATGCGACGCCCTTGTTGTGTCCTTGCCCGGTGAAGTGAGAGGTGTCCAGCGCATAGAACTTGATGCGGCGGCTGATATGCGCATGCATGCCGCCGGACCACGGAACCTGGAGATGTCGTAGGACACCAGTCTGGCGCGGTGTCACCGGCGGAGAGTCGCGACATGGGCCTCAACCTAACCGCCCCCGGTTCGGCGGCCTGGCAGGCATACTGCGGTGGATCACGGGCATGCACCCCTGTGAGCAGATGACTGGAGGCTCCATCCATGGCGAGCAGGACCGCGACTCAGGGTGGCCTCGAGGCGAGGCCACCGCAGCCGCCAGCGCCGCGCACGCCGGCCGAGATCGAGGCGGAGATCGAGCGCACCCGGGCACGCCTGGCCGGCACCGTGGACGCCATCGCCGAGCGGGTGAAGCCGGCGAACGTCGTCCGTCGGGGCATGGACTCGGCCAGGGCGCAGGTCATCGACGAGGATGGCAACCTCCGGCCCGGGCGTGTCGGCGCGCTGGCCGTGGCCCTCGCCGCCACTGTGGGGCTCGTGCTGTGGCGTCGCTCACGCTGACGTGGGGAGCGTTCCCCAGACCGCCCGGCGTCCGGGACGGTTAGCGGTTACCGTTTCGCGGGTGACTGCGACAAATGCCGCGTCCGAGCCCGACCGTCTGGGCTCGACCACACCGATCCGCCTGCTGCACGACAGGGTGCTGGTGGACGCGAAGGGTGAGCCCGGCGAACGGCGTTCCGCGTCGGGCATCGTCATCCCCGCGACGGCCCAGATGGGAAAGCGTCTCTCCTGGGCTGCGGTCGTCGCGGTCGGCTCCAACGTCCGCACCGTCGAGGTAGGCGACCGGGTGCTCTTCGACCCAGAGGACAAGGCCGAGGTCGAGGTCCGTGGCCACGGGTACATCCTGCTGCGCGAGCGTGATCTGCACGCCGTCGCGGCCGAGCGGTTGCAGGGCGGCCAGACGGGGCTCTACCTCTGACCACGACCACACGGTTCCGGCTCCGCCGGGTCGTTCCCGCGCTCGGCGTCGCCACAGTCCTCCTCGTGGGGTTGCTGTCGCCCGGGGACGTCGACGTCCCCGCCGGGCCGGTCGCGACGACACACGGAGCGCGGCCGAACATCGTGCTCGTCGTGGCCGACGACATGCGCCGCGAGTCGCTGGCGGGGATGCCGCAGGTGCAGGAGCTGCTTGTTGACCGAGGGACTCGTTTCAGCCGCGGCATGGTGCCGACCGCGCTGTGCTGCCCGTCACGGGCCACGATCCTCACCGGGCTCTACAGCCATCACACCCGCGTGTTCGGGAACGGTGACGTGGGGGGCGCGACGTTCGGCGGGTGGGCGCAGTTCCACCGGCGCGGTATGGAGTTCCGCACCGTGGCCACGGCGCTGCACCGGCGTGGGTACCGCACGGGGTTCTTCGGGAAGTACCTCAACGACTTCAGCAAGTTCGCCCCCGACGGCTACGCGCCGGCCGGGTGGGACACGTTCACCGCGTTCAAGTACTCGCGGGGGGCGTACTTCGGCTACCGCCTGACCGACGGCAGCTGGCACGGTGACGACCCGGACGACTACTCGACCGACGTGCTCGCCCGGCAGGCCCGTCAGTTCGTCCGCAGGACACCGGGACGGGAGCCGCTGTTCGTGCTCCTGGCGCCGTACGGGCCGCACAGCCCCTACCTCCCCGCGCCGCGGCACGCCGGCGCGGCCGGTCGCCGGGGCGATCCGCCGGTCAGGACGGACTTCGCCGCGCCTCAGGGCGATCGTCACGCGCTGGACACGCGGCCTCGCTGGGCCCAGCGCCGCAAGTCCCACGGCCGGGTCGCCCTGGATGGGATCCGTCGCGGGCAGGCAGCGGCGCTGCTCTCCGTCGACGAGGCGGTCGGCTCCCTCGTCCGCACGATGCGCCGGGAGGGGCGGGAGCGCGACACCCTGTTCGTCTTCATGTCCGACAACGGCTACCTGCTGGGGGAGCACGGGCTGGTCGGCAAGGACGCGCCCTACTCGCCGGCCACCCGGATCCCTCTCATCGTGAGGTGGGACGGGCGGGTCCCTGCGGGAGCGGTCGACCGGCGCCTGGCGCTGAACGTGGACATCGCGCCGACGATCGCCCGCGCCGCTTCGGCCCCGATGTCGACCGACGGGCTGAGCCTTCTCGGCCGGCGGACGCGCAAGGGCGTCGTGCTCGAGGCCATGAAGGGTTACCGCAGGCGGCCTGCCTACTGCGGCTGGCGGACGAAGCGGCGGATGTACGTCCGCTGGGCGACCGGCCGGGAGGAGCTCTACGACTACCGCTCCGACCCGGCGGAGCGGCACAACCTGGCCGGCGAGCGCTCGTCCCGGCGGATCGAGCGGCGCATGCAGGCCAATGCGCGGAACGCCTGCGTCCCTGAGCCGCCCGGCTTCGACTGGTAGGCCCGCCGACGGTCACGGTCTTGCAAAGGCCGGTCAAGTCGGGCCCGGTTCGTCACGATCAACGTCGTACGGTTTGCGCCGATCATCACGACTCGGGGAGCTCAATGCACGTCACGACCCGCCGGCGCCTGCACGCGGGACGTCCGGCGATCGCCGGTGCCGTCGTGACGGTCCTCGCTGCCCTGCTCGTGGCGGCAGACGTCGGGGTCGCCGCCCCGGCCGACCGCCCGGCCAGCCAGACCCCGCCTCCGTCGAGCCCGCCGGTCACACGGCCCCCGGCGGAGCTGCCGGAGCTGCCGCCGAACGTCGTGGTGATCGTCACCGACGACCAGCGCCGCGACTCGATGCAGTACATGCCCCAGGTCCAGCGCCTGCTGGTCGACCGCGGCACGCGCTACACGCAGGCGATGGTGCCCACGTCGCTGTGCTGCCCGTCCCGGGCAACGATCCTGACCGGCCTGTACGCCCACTCGATGCGCGTCTTCGGCAACGGCGACGTGGGCGGTGCGCGGTGGGGCGGCTGGCGGCGGTTCCACCGGACCGGCATGGAGCAGCGGACCATGGGTGTCGCTCTCCGAAAGGCCGGCTACCGGACGGCGCTGATCGGCAAGTACCTCAACTACTTCGGCAAGTACTCGGACCCGGGCTACGTCCCACCGGGATGGGACGTGTTCTCCACGTTCATGGCAGACCACGGGCGCTACTACAAGTACATGCTCAACGACGGTACGCACCACGGCGAGGCTCCGGAGGATTACTCGACGGACGTGTTCGCCGCGAAGGCCACCGAGTTCGTCCGCACGACGCCGGTGGGGAAGCCGCTCTTCCTCGTCTTCGCGCCGTACGGGCCCCACTCGCCGTACAAGCCGGCGCCGCGCCACGACGGGGCATTGGACGGCGTGCTGCCGGACTACACGGCGCCCACGTTGTACCAGCCGCTGAAGTCCATGCCGCGCTGGATGCGCAAGCGCAGACACGTCACCAAGGTCGAGACCGACTGGATGCGGCAGAAGCAGCACGAGGCGCTGCTGTCGGTCGACGAGGCGGTCGGGTCGATCCACGACGCGCTGCGTGACACCGGCCGAGAGCGGGACACGCTGTTCCTCTTCCTGTCCGACAACGGCTACTTCTGGGGCGAGCACCGCATCATCGGTAAGGACGCGCCGTACAAGGACTCGACCTACATCCCGATGGTCGCCCGCTGGGACGGGCACATCCCCGCCGGCGCGACCGACGACCGCATCGTCCTCAACGTCGACGTCGCGCGCACCGTGGCCGCCGCCACCGGTGCCCCGATGCGGACCGACGGACTGAACATCATCGGGGACAAGGAGCGCGGAGGGTTCGTGCTCGAGGCGATGCGGGGCTACAACGACCGGCCGGCCTACTGCGGATGGCGCACCAAGCACCGCATGTTCGTGCGCTGGGCCACCGGTGAGCGCGAGCTCTACGACTACCGCGTGGATCCCGACGAGCGGCGCAACCTCGCGTACAAGAAGGCATGGAACGACGTCCGGAAGCGGCTGCGGGCCAAGGCCGTGCGGGCCTGCTCCCCGCAGCCACCCGGCTTCGACTGGTAGGTGCCGGCACCCTGGGCGGTCGATTCGATCCGGGCCTGGACCGCTGATAACCTGTCTTCGCTCTTGCGCCGCTAGCTCAACTGGCAGAGCAGCGGACTCTTAATCCGCGGGTTCGGGGTTCGAGTCCCTGGCGGCGCACCCCTGTGACCAGCGCGTTTCTCCTCGGGAGAGACGCGCTGAGTTGCGTCAGGGGGTGGGGTGGTCGCGGAATGGTCGCGCTCCTGCGCCGGGTGGTCGCGCCGCGCCCCTCGAGGGACCAGCCCGGACGCCGCCTCCGCCGCCTGCCGGCCGACGCCCTCGAGCAGGTGCGAGTAGGTGTCCGAGGTGA
>JBOGDX010000089.1:0-8765 GCA_050743225.1 Actinomycetes bacterium
AGCAGCCGGCGCATGATCTTCCCGGACCGGGTCTTGGGCAGCTCGGCCACGAGCAGCACCTGGCGCGGCTTGGCGATCGGGCCGAGCATCTTCGCGACGTGCTGCCGCAGGTCCTTCACGACAGCCTCCCCCGCCTCGGCGTCGTTCTCGACGGCCGCCGCTTCGTCCCCGCGCAGGATGACGAACGCCACGATGCCTTGGCCGGTCGTGGGGTCGGTGGCGCCGACGACCGCGGCCTCGGCGACCTTCGGGTGCGAGACCAGCGCGGACTCGACCTCGGTGGTCGAGATGTTGTGCCCCGACACGAGCATGACGTCGTCGACCCGGCCGAGCAGCCACACATGACCGTCCTCGTCCTTCTTCGCGCCGTCTCCCGCGAAGTAGAGGTCGTCGAAGCGCGACCAGTAGGTCTCCTTGTACCGCTGCTCGTCGCCCCAAATGCCGCGCAGCATCGCTGGCCACGGCTCGGTCAGCACGAGGTATCCGCCGCCGCCGTTGGGCACCGACTGCGCCTGGTCGTCGACCACGTCGGCGCCGATGCCGGGCAGCGGCGTCATCGCCGACCCCGGCTTCGCCGCCGTGACGCCGGGCAGCGGGCTGATCATGATGGCGCCCGTCTCGGTCTGCCACCAGGTGTCGACGACCGGCACGCGGTCGTCGCCGATGACCCGGCGGTACCAGACCCATGCCTCCGGGTTGATCGGCTCGCCGACCGAGCCCAGCAGGCGAAGAGACGACAGGTCGTGTTGTCCGGGCAGATCCTCGCCCCACTTCATGAAGGTGCGGATCGCGGTCGGTGCCGTGTAAAGCAGCGTCACGCCGTACTTCGCCACGATCTCCCACCAGCGACCCTTGTGCGGCGTGTCGGGCGTGCCCTCGTACATCACCTGCGTCGCCCCGTTGGCCAGCGGCCCGTAGACGATGTAGCTGTGCCCGGTCACCCAGCCGATGTCGGCGGTGCACCAGAAGACGTCCGTCTGCGGCTTGTGGTCGAACACGACGCGGTGCGTGTAGCTGACCTGGGTCAGGTAACCCCCGGACGTGTGCAGGATGCCCTTCGGCCTCCCGGTGGTGCCGGACGTGTAGAGGATGAACAGCGGGTGCTCACTGTCGTGGGGCTGCGCCTCGTGCTCGGCGCTCGCGGAGTCGACGAGGTCGTGCCACCAGACGTCACGGCCCTCGGTCCAGGCGACGTCCTGACCGGTGCGTCGTACGACGAGCACGTGCTCGACCGACTTCCCCTTTGACAGCTCGAGCGACTCGTCGACGGCCGGCTTGAGGGCCGACGGGTTGCCCCGGCGGTACCCGCCGTCCGAGGTGATGACCAGCTTCGCCTGCGCGTCGTCGATCCGCGACTGCAGGGCGGTGGCCGAGAAGCCGCCGAACACCACCGAGTGCGGAGCGCCGATGCGCGCACACGCGAGCATCGCGACGACGGCCTCGGGGATCATCGGCAGGTAGATGGCGACCCGGTCCCCCCTCGACACCCCGAGCGCGGTGAGCGCGTTGGCGGCCTGGCACACCTGGTCCTTCAGCTCGGCATAGGTCACCGTGCGGCTGTCGCCGGGCTCGCCCTCCCAGTGCAGCGCGACCTTGTCGCCGTTGCCGGCCGCGACGTGGCGGTCGACGCAGTTGACGGCCACGTTGAGGGTGCCGCCGACGAACCACTTGGCGAACGGCGGCTCCCAGTCGAGCACCTGGTCCCACTCGCTCGCCCAGTCCAGCCCGCGAGCCTGCTCCTCCCAGAACGCGAGCCGGTCCTTCGCCGCCGCGTCGTAGAGGTCGGCCTTCGCCACGGCGTCGGCGGCGAACTCCTCGCTCGGCGGGAACGTGCGGTCCTCGTGCAGGAGGTTGGAGAGGGCTTCGCTGCTCACGGGTGCTCCTTCGAAGATGAAGATCTCGTACGTCCGGCCGGCCGCTGCTGCCTGCCTACCCCACCAGCCGGTGGCCGCCCGGGCAAGGGACCGAGTGCGCGGCCGCGGTGGGGCCGCCTCAGCAGGCGGGCGGACACCTCAGCGGGCATGCACGCCTGCTGAGGCGTCCGCAGACCTGCCATACGTGGTCGACTCCCGGGGGGTTAGTGCACGCTCGCCTTCTCCATTCCGACGCCGGTGAGGGACCGGACCTCGAGCTCTGCGTGCTTGTACTCGTCGTGCTCCTTGCTGAGCACGGTCCCGAGCCAACCGAAGAAGAAGCCGAGCGGGATCGAGACGAGCCCCGGGTTGTCCAGCGGGAACAGGTGGAAGTCGATCCCCGGGTCCGTGACCAGGGACGGGCTCTTCCCGTCCACTGCGGGCTTGCCCGAGACGACCGGGGAGAAGATCACGAGCGTGACCGCGGAGATCAGACCGCCGTAGATCGCCCACACCGCGCCCGAGGTGTTGAACTTCCGCCAGAAGAGGCTGTAGAGGATCGCGGGCAGGTTGCCCGACGCGGCGACGGCGAACGCCAGGGCCACGAGGAAAGCGACGTTGAGCTTCTGGGCGAAGATCGAGAGCACGATCGCGACCGCTCCGATCACGAACGCCGAGATCTTCGCGACCTTGACCTCCTGGCCCTCCGGGGCCTCGCCGCGGTGCACGAAGTTGGCGTAGACATCGTGCGCCACCGACGACGACGACGCCAGCGTGAGGCCGGCCACGACGGCGAGGATGGTCGCGAACGCCACCGAGGCGATGAAGGCCAGCATGATCGTGCCGCCAGTCGTGCCGAAGAAGTCCTCGCCGATGGCCCTGGCCAGCTGTGGAGCGGCGGTGTTCCCTGCCGGGTCCTGGGCGATGATCGCCTCCGGTCCCACAAGTGCGGCCGCACCGAAGCCCAACGCCAGGGTCATGAGGTAGAAGGACCCGATGATCCAGATGCCCCAGATCACCGATTTGCGGGCCTCCTGGGCCGTCGGCGTCGTGTAGAAGCGGATCAGGATGTGCGGCAGCCCGGCCGTGCCGAGCACGAGCGCGAGGCCGAGGCTGATCAGGTCCAGTCGGCCGGTGAGCCCGGCTTCCTCCGTCGCGAACCGGCCACCCGCGTTCAGGAACGCGTCGCCCTTGCCGCTCTTCTCGGCGGCTGTGCCGAGCAGATCACTGACGTTCCAGCCGAACTTGAACATCACCATGAGGGTCAGCACTGTCGCGCCGGACATCAGGAGCAGCGCCTTGACGATCTGCACCCAGGTGGTGCCCTTCATGCCGCCTACCGTGACGTAGAAGATCATGAGCGCCCCGACGGCGATGATCGTCACGTTCTTGGCCGTCTGACTCGAGACCCCGAGCAGGAGCGAGACCAGCGCCCCGGCGCCTACCATCTGGGCCAGCAGGTAGAAGATCGACACAACGATCGTCGAGACGCCGGCTGCCGCACGTACCGGTCGCTGCCGCATGCGGAAGGCGAGGACATCGCCCATCGTGTACTTGCCCGAGTTGCGCATGAGCTCGGCGACGAGCAGCAGCGCGACCAGCCAGGCGACCAGGAAGCCGATCGAGTACAGGAAGCCGTCGTACCCGTAGAGCGCGATGATCCCGGCGATGCCGAGGAACGACGCGGCCGACATGTAGTCGCCACCGATCGCGACGCCGTTCTGCACACCTGAGAAGGAGCGGCCACCGGCATAGAAGTCTGCCGCGGTCTTCGTGTGCCGCCCGGCCCACACCGTGATGGCGAGGGTGGCGCCGACGAAGGTCAGGAACAGCACGCTTGTGAGGGCCTGCTGCCCGCCGGACACGTCGGCGGCGAGGATGGTCGCACTCATCGCAGGTCCCCCTCGAGGTCGTGCCTGATCTTGTCGGCCAGCGGGTCCACGTGCTTGTTCATGTGGCGCTCGTAGAGCCAGGCGATGAGGAAGGTCGACACGAACTGGAGAAGCCCGAAGACGTAGGCGACGTTGATGTTGCCCCAGAGCTGCTGACCCATGAAGTCACGCGCCCAGCCGGACGCGATGACGTACAGGAGGTACCACCCGAGGAACACCAGGGTCATCGGGAAGGCGAAGCTGCGGAACTTCCTCTTGAGCTCGACGAACTCCGGACTGCGTTGTGTCGCGACCAGCCGGTCGCTGTCCTGCTGGACGTTGGGGCTCAACGATCCTCCTCGGGACGACACGTGACCCGCTGCGGGTGTGACGGCGGTCACTCTGGGGCCTACCCCGCATCGACCTGAAGATGCACGCGGAGTGCAGTCGCTCAACGGCCCATCGAGTGCGACGAACGGCGCCGAGGGCCCGACCAGCGGGCGAACGGTCGGGCCGAGGTCCTGCGTCAGGACGGCTTGCCTACCGATCGGTCAGCGCGAGGCTCTCCGGTGCGTGCAGCCTGACCATCGTCCGGCCGACGTTGGCCGGGACCCGGCTCGGCGTGCGCAGCGAGACGCCGACCATCACGGCGAACGCGATCGGCACCGTCCAAGCCGCGGGTTGCGCGAGCAACGCCCCGGTCCAGCCGTCGCGGTCGACACCGGCGATGGTGGCCGACACCGCGGCGGTTGCCAGGCCGCCGCCCACCAGCAGCCCGGTCGCGGCACCGACGCTCGTCAGCCGGCGCCACCAGATGCCGAGCACGAGCAACGGGCAGAACGAGGACGCGGCGACGGCGAAGGCCAGGCCGACCACGTCGGCCACCGGGAGCCGGGTCGCGACCAGCGAGAGGCCGAACGGGACCAGCACCGCCAGGGCCGCGGCGAGCCGGAAGTCGCGCACCGACCCGCGGAGCACGTCCTGGGAAAGCACCCCGGCGACGGAGACGGTCAGCCCGGACGACGTCGACAGGAACGCGGCGAACGCACCCGCGGTCACCAGCGCGGTCAGCAGGTCGCCGCCGACACCCCCCACCAACCGTTCCGGCAGCTGCAGCACCGCCGTGTCGGCGCGGCCGGTCATCAGCAGGTCGGTCGTGTAGACCCGGGCCAGCGCCCCGTACGCGGTCGGGAAGAGGTAGAAAGCGCCGAGCAGGCAGAGGACGATCAGCGTGGTGCGACGGGCCGCCCGCCCGTCGGGGTTGGTGTAGAAGCGGACCAGCACGTGCGGCAGGCCCATCGTGCCGAAGAACAGCGCGAGGATCAGCGAGTACGTCGCGTAGACAGGGTGGTCGCGGCCACCGGCGCCGGACAACGGCGTCGACCAGGAGTCGTTGTCGCTGGGGGTGATCGACTCGGAGTGGGGGACCACCGCGCCGGCCGGGAACGTGAGCCGAGCGGAGGCACGGACGACGTGCTCGCCGGTGTCCAGCGACAGTCGCTGCCCGTCGTACGTCGTACCGTCGAGCGTCCCGGTCACCAGGACGGCAACCGCACGGCGTACGACGAAGCGCTGGTCCTGCGGGACCGTCACCGTTGTCCGGTCGGCGAACGTCGGCGGGCCGTCGCCGGGGCCGGGTAGGCCGTCCCCGCGCCACGCGAGGAGGAGAAACACCATCGGGACAGCCAGTGCGGTCAGCTTGAGCCAGTACTGGAACGCCTGGACGAAGGTGATGCTGCGCATCCCGCCGGTCGCGACGCTGAACACCACGACGGCCGCCACGAGGAGCCCGCCGACCCACCCCGGCGCCCCGGTCGCGAGACGTACCGTGAGCCCCGCCCCGACGAACTGCGGCAGCAGGTAGAGCCACCCGATGGTCACCACGAGGACGCCGGCGATCCGGCGGACCGGGCGCGACTCGAGCCGGGCCTCGGCGAAGTCGGGCAGGGTGTACGCGCCCGACCGGCGCAACGGGGCCGACACGAGCACGAGCAGGACGAGGTAGCCGGCGGTGTACCCGACCGGGAACCACAGCATGTCGGCGCCATAGGTGAGGATCAGGCCCGCGACCCCGAGGAACGACGCAGCCGACAGGTACTCGCCGCCGATGGCCGACGCGTTCCACACCGGAGACACCGTGCGGGACGCGACGTAGAAGTCGCTGGTGGTCCGCGACAGCCGCAGCGCGAACGCACCGATGAGCACTGTCGCGACGATGACCAGCGCCACCGCGCCTCCGCCGTACGCCTCCCCGCTCACGATCGCCTCACGACCGCCTCACGATCCCTCCACTGGTCTGGTCGCGATCATCGACCTTGCGCTGCGCGCTGCGGTCTTCACGATCGCTCCACCAGATCGCTGAAGTCGTGCTCGTTCCGTTCCGCCGTGCGCACGTAGAGGTAAGCGCCCCCGATGAGCACTGGGTGCACGAGCACCCCCAGCAGCAGCCACGGCAGCGGTATGCCGAGCACCGAGACGTCGGAGAGGACGGGCTCGAGCACGAGCATCACCGGCAGCCCACCGAGCAGGACCGCGAGGATCAGCAACACGCCGACCGCAAGCCGCAGCTGGGCGCGGATCAGCGACGCCATGTAGACCTCGCCGAGGGTCGTCTGCTCCCCGATCTCCGTGCTCACGGGCCGCCGCCCGGTCGGTTGGGCCGCGCGGCTGCGCGGGGAGACGATGCGAACCCGCCGCGGTGCCTGGTCGGTCACGGCTGCTCACGTCGCGGCCGGGCGCTGCGGACCAGGGTCTCGCGCAGCTGCGGAAGGTGCCGGCGGCTCACCGCGAGCACGTCTGCCCCGACCCGCACAGTGCCGCGGCCGGCGTCGAACGCGATCTCGTCGATGTGGGCGAGTGCTACGAGATATCGACGGTGGATCCGGACGAAACCCGCGGCGGCCCATTGCTCCTCGAGCGTTGACAGCGGGACCCGGACGAGATGGGTGTCCTGGGTGGTGTGCAGCCGCGCGTAGTCGCCGTGCGACTCGGCGAAGCGGACGTCACTTCTGCTGATGAAGCGCGTCACGCCGCCGAGCTCCACCGGGATCGTCTCGTCGGGTGTCGGTTCGTCCGGCGGAGTGCCGCCCAGCGAGTCGCGGACCCGCCGCACGGCTTCGGTGAGCCGCTCCTGCCGTACCGGCTTGAGCAGGTAGTCGACGGCACGCAGGTCGAACGCCTCGACCGCGTGCTCTTCGTACGCCGTGACGAACACGACCCGGGGCGGCCGGCGGAACCGGGCCAGCACCCGCGCGACGTCGAGCCCGTCGAGGCCCGGCATGCGGATGTCGAGGAACAGCGCGTCGACAGGCTCCTCCTCGAGTGCCTTGAGCACCTGCGCGCCGGTGGCGACGGTGCGCACGTTGCCGACGTCGGGGTCGCGCTGGAGGAGGTAGGCCAGCTCCTCCCGAGCGGGCGCCTCGTCGTCGGCGACGAGCACCCGCAGCGGCCCGCCGGTCGGCGCCGTCATGCGTGAACCCCGGCGCGGTACTTCGGCACCCGCATGCTCACCTTGGTCCCGGCGCCCGGCGCGGTCTCCACGACCAGTCCGTAGTCGTCGCCGTACACCGCGCGCAGCCGCTCGTCGACGTTCCCGAGACCGACGCTGTCCCCGTCCGTCGTTCCGGCGAGAGTCCTGCGCACGACGTCGGGGTCGATGCCGGCGCCGTCGTCCTCGACGCTGATCCAGGCCTCGGCGCCGACGTCGCGGGCGACGATCGTGATTCTCCCGGGCCCCGGCTTGCCCTCGAGCCCGTGCCGCACCGCGTTCTCGACCAGCGGCTGGATGCAGAGGAACGGCACCGAGACCGGCAGCACCTCGGGAGCCACCTGCACGGTCACCTCGAGCCGATCGCCGAACCGGGCTCGTTCCAGCAGGAGGTAGCGGTCGATCGAGCGGAGCTCCTCTGCCAGCGTCGTGAAGTCGCCGTGCCGGCGGAACGAGTAGCGCGTGAAGTCCGCGAACTCCAGCAGCAGCTGCCGCGCGCGCTCCGGGTCGGTACGCACGAAGGACGCGATCGCGGTCAGCGAGTTGTAGACGAAGTGGGGGCTGATCTGCGCGCGCAGGGCGCGAACCTCGGCCTCGGCGAGGCGGGTCCGCGAGCTCTCCAGCTCGGCCAGCTCGAGCTGCGTGGAGACCCAGCGGGCCACCTCGTTCGTGGCACGCACAAGCCCCGCCGAGGTGGCCTGGCCGTACGCCGCCAAGGTGCCGACGACGCGGGCCTCCACAGTGAGCGGTGCGACGACGCCGACCCGGATCGGGCAGTCCGGGTCTGGGCAGGTGACGCCGGTCGGCCCGACGACGTGGGTTCGTCCGTCGAGGAGGACCTGTTCGACGTGCTCGGTCGCCGTCGAGCCGTGGATGTCACCGGCACCGTCCCAGGCCAGCAACGTCACGCCGTCGGTGAGAGCGACCGCCGGCGTTCCGAGCAAGGTGCGGACGTGCTTCACCGCGCGCGTCGCACCCGCCGCTGTCAGTCCGGCGCGCAATGGCGGCGCCGCCAGCGACGCGGTGTGCAGGGTGGCGAAGGTCGCGCGGTCCGCCGGCGTGCCGAAGGACCGGCGGGTCCGCCCGGCCCGCAGCAACGGCAGCGCGAGCCCCACCAACGCGAGGACGATCGCGATGATGGCGACGACGGCAGGGATGCCGTTCACGCCGCCGACCGTAATGCCCACGCCCGGGGCGGGGCAGGTGCCACGTCTATCGTCGTTCGTCGTGCCTTCGTCGGATCCGCTAGCGCATGTCGCCGTCCTGCCCGGCGTGGCCGATGCCGTGGAGCGGGCCCGGCTTGCGATCGACCAGCTTCGCGGGCACCGGGCGTTGCGCCGGTACGCCGAGCGAGTCGCCACCGAGTCGGCGCTGCGCGGCGCCTGGGCGTCGGCGGTGCTGGACGGTGCGGACCTCACGATGGCCGACCTTCGGGTGAGCGTGACGGGCGAGAGGGGGCGCCCGCCCCCGGACCCGCTCGTGCAGGGCTCAGTGCGGGTCGCCGCCGAGCTCGGGCAGCTGCGTGCGATGTGGTCGCCAGCCCCTCTTCAGGTG
>JBOGDX010000090.1:0-8735 GCA_050743225.1 Actinomycetes bacterium
GCTCTGCTGGGACTTGGTCTGGCTGAAGTCGCCGTCCAGTCGCTGTCGGGTCATCTCAGCCAGCAACATCCCGTATCCCCAGTAGTATGGGATGGCACCAAAGGGAGACTCGAGCACCACACCCACCAGGCCTGCGACGGGTACGGCTACAACGATCAATGCGGCAAGAGCCGTGAGTTCGTCGACGTGAGGGCGAGATAGAAGCCTCCCGGCGAGTACGTACCCGATGGCCACGACCGCTACGTGTAGCGCCGCGCCGACGACACCGAGCCGAGCCAGCGTCCCCAGGGCGAAGTTGTGCGGTGAACGTACGCCAAGTGTCTCCCCTGGGTCGTACGCCGGAGTTGCCCCCGACTCCGTGAGGAAGTCGGGTCCCATGCCGACGCCACCAATAACGCGTCCTGGTGACTCCGCAACGTAGTCGATGACCAGTTGATAGACGTGCAGTCGTGCGCCCGCCGTGGCGCTGCTCGGAGTGCTCGCGTCTGGGTCGAATGTCTCGGTGAGTCTCTGCCCCGCCGGAGTGCCGATGAGAACTACTCCGAACAGCACAACGCCAAGGGCAGCCGTTCCCGCCATGAGACGGCGGCGAACTGATCTGGCCAGCCGCGGGCTGAATCGTCGGTACAGGTGCAGCGCAGTCCACGAGGTTGCCGCCACCGTCGCCAGGAATCCAGCGCGGTTGTTGATGAGCACGACAAGCAGGCCGCTCCACGCGGCCGCCGCAACGAAGAGGCCCCGGTCCAGCGGGCGGCGGCTCCGGCTCGCCAGGAGGAGGCAGCTGCAGGCCAGCACCCCTGCGGTCAGGGCATCAAAGTCCGTTCGCAGCTCGAAGACCCGTGTACGCCCGATTGGGTTCGCGGCGGCGTAAACCGCCGAGTCCCATAGCAAGGGAGTGACCCATGCGGCGTGGAATACCGTTCCCGCCAGAACTGTGTAGCGCAGCCCGCCGGGGCGTTTGAGCGTCATGGCAAGCCCGGCAACAACGATGTAGCCATACGGCGCAAAGTCCCTGAGCGTCATGACGTCCAACGACAAGGACCATGCGGTACGCATGATCGCCCACGCGAGTAGGCCAAACAGTGGTATCGCGAACCCGACCGGCAATAAGACCCCTTTCCAGTCCTCGCGGCGAAACACAAGCAACGAGAGAATGCAGACTGGGGCAAGCACGAGTTCGGAGATGTAGAACTGATTCGCTGGGATCCCTACATATGATCCCCAGCGACCGGCAATAAGCATCCAGAGGACGAGGGCAACCAGCAGCCAACCGCCGAAGAGCGAAAGTTCGGCACGCAACCCCCCGTTCGCTCGCGAGATGGCGTGGCTCACGTCGGCACGTGGGGAGGAAAGCCGCACTGAAGGAGCCTAACGCCGACGTCTTCCAACGCTCCACGCGAGGCGACGCTGCGATTGTGAACCAGCATCACTGGTCAGGTAGCGACATCTCGCGCGCGAAGAACATGCGCTCCGATCGAACTGAGTCGTCGGCGAGCTCCGCATCTGCCCGGTGATAGGCGGCGACGTCCACATAGCGCCCATCCGGACCAAGCAAGAGGCAGTAAGCAAGATCGGACCAGTACGCGTCATCGGAAGCCTCGGCGACCCCAAGGAGCTCTCCCGTGTTCTGGTAGACGAGCACCCGCTCGTAGCCGAGCCTGCTGAGCAGAGCGAAGACTCGCGTGTAGTCACAATCGCCGAACCGCCGCATGAGCCTGGGGTCGAACTCGAAAAACAGCACCGGCCGACTCGTGGCAATAAGAACCTCGTTCGCGACAATGATCCTGGAGTCATAGCCATCGGTGTCAAGCTTGACGAGCCTCGGTGACACGCCCGGCCGCGTCTCTTGGAGGAGATCTGACAGAGCAGTCGTTGCCACTCCCGCCCCCCCATCATCGATCTGCGTGAGATGCCCGGAGCCGGAGGCGCGTTCGACCGACAGGGTTACACCGTGGGACCCCTCGAAAGACACAAAGGCCTCGACGACCTGAAGCCCCTCGAGCCCCGCCGTGTTGTGATGGAGGAGCCGCGAATAGTCACGATCTCCCTCGATGCACATCAGAGGACAGTGCGAGGTCTGCCGGATCATAACGGCGCTGTCACCAACGTTGGCCCCTACATCCACCACAAGGCCGTCGGGCTCCCGTTCGCTAATCAGGCGGACGAGCCGGACGAGGTTGGCGGCGTAGTAGCGATGTGCATCGAGGATCAACGGCAGGTCATGGCTCAGCGGCATAACGATCGTCCGTCCAGCAAGCTCATAGGTCACGAGCGCCCATCGGCGGGCGAGCACGGGCCGTAGCCGCCATGCGACCTTCCGCGCGAGCTTGTCCAGGAGTGTCCGAGGTTGCCTACGAATCTCGCGGAGTACCCACTGTGCGAGCGGGCTCGTTGTGATCCCGTGGCGACGTGACAAGCTCATACAGCTGCCCGTTCGCCCGGCTGAGTGTGTCGTCGAATGCTCGTTCGCGCCAAGTAGAGGCTGGGGATTAGCACGACAGCTGACTGCGTGATGACCGTAGCCCACACCGGACCGGAAATGCCCATCGTCTGGACGAGTACGACCGAGAGCATCAGGTTCCCTACTGTCATCATCAGGCCCAGTACAACCTGCATCCTGAGCACGCCAAGAGCGTTTAGCAGCACCGACACGGTGGCGCTCAGCACCATCACGATCACGTATGAGCTCAGAGCCATTCGCAGGTCCATTGAAGGAGTTGGCACCTCGTCGCCGACCCATAGCGCAAGCAGTCCCGGTGTGGCAGGCAGCAACACTGCGACGGTAACGAGGGCCGCTCCGAAGGCCCCGAGCGAGGAGATCCGGAACGTACGATCGATCCAGTGCCATCTGCCACGCTCCCGACCATCGCGATATGCGGCCCACAACGGCGTGAGGAAGAGTCCGGCTATGAGTGGAACCAACCCGAAGATTCGGAACGGCAGCGCGTATGCCGGGACCGTGGCGGATCCCAGGAAGTGGGCGATGATGAGGATGTCGGTCTGAAAGGCGAGCACGCCCAGCAACGCGAGCACGAACAAGAGGCCACCTTCCTTCATCAGGTCCACCCCGCGCTCCTTCGACACGCTGCTGCGCCGTGGCCGAAGTGCCCCGCCCCAGAGCCTGAACTGGTAGGCGGATGTCAAGAGTCCGCTCAGCACGACCGCCGACGTTCCCGCGAGCACGTACCACCCAAAGGGTGCATCCGTGCCGGCACAGAGGAGAAGCAGGGCCAGTTGTGCGACCGAGGCCACGACGGCGAACCCCGCCGCGATGTGTCCCCGATGGAGGCCGAAGAGCACTTTCGTCGCCCCGACTATTGGGAGTGAGACGGCAGTGGCGACAACCACGATCGCGCTGGCTACGCGGACGGTCTGATCGTCCGTCCCACTCACGCCCAGTAATCTGGCCAGGGGCACGGTAAGGATTAGCGCTGTTCCTACGACCATCAAACCCACCGATGCCGCCGCCAGCGCGAAGAAAGCGGAGCTCACGGTCCCTTGCATCGCCGTACGATCGTCGCGAACAGCCGCGCTGGACACCTGGCTCAGCAAGGCACCGCCGAGGCCGAAGTCGAGAGTCGCGAGCATGGCGAACACCGTCGTGAGGGTCAGGTAGAGGCCGAACTGCTCGTCGGTCAGCGACTTCGCCAGGATCGGCACTATGACGATCCCGCCGACAATGGCCAGGGCTCGCGCGGCGGCGTTTGCCGAGCCGGCTGTCAGGACTGATCGCAAGCTGGGGACGCGTGGCTGGGCGAGAGTCCTGTCTCGTCCGCGGCGGTCAGGCGAGCTCATCGTAGATCTCGCGGGTCCGCGTCGACGTACTCTCCCACGAGAACTGCCGGGCGCGCTCGATCCCCCGCACGCCGAGTTCTGCTCGCAGCGACTGGTCGGTCAAGCGACCGATGCCATCAGCCAGGCCATCGGGCTCAGGATCGACGAGGATCGCCGCGTCACCACAGACTTCGGGGATGGAGGCTCTGTTCGCCGCGACCACTGGGGTGCCGCGCACCATCGCCTCCAGGGGTGGGAGTCCGAACCCTTCATAGGTCGATGGGTAGATGAGAGCGGTCGCCGATCGCAACCAGCCGTCGAGCTCCCTGTCGTCGGACGGCCCAACGAATCGAACCCTGTCGAGGACGCCTTCTGCGATGAGCATGTCACGCTCATCTCGACTCGGCGAACCCCCACCAATGCAGACGAGTCGCCACTCGTGCAGGTCTGGGCGCGCGAGTGCCTGAACACATGCTGCCCAATTCTTGTAGCCGCCTCTGTGTCCCACGAACACGAGAGTCGGTTCTGCGCAGCGGGCAATTGGCTCCGGAACAACATCTGCTCGGACACCGAGGTGAACGACACGGATCTTGGAGCGGGCTACGCCCAGCAGCTCCATGACGTCGTTGGCGGTGCTTTCCGAGACGGCGATCACCGTGTCTGCGCGCTGCGCCCAGAACCGCTGCCCCTCGACGACGGTCGCCTTCTCCGGGTCGTTGCTAAGTCCCTTGAGGTGGATCAAGTCATGAATGGTGATCACCGACGGCGCCCGGCCCACGGGCCGAGCCGTGTAGTACGTGGGATGGAAAACTGTCGCCGCACGGCGAAGCATCTCCAGACGGGTCCATATCTCGCCGGCCTTGACGGCCCAACGCCCCGGCACGACTCCAGGAACGCTGGCTACCCCAGCCACCGGCCGGCCGAAGTACGGATGCCCCCCCGGACCGAGAACTATCCGGGCGTCCACGCCCTGGTCGCTAAGACCATGAAAGAGTTCGGCGTGGTATCGACTGATGCCACCCGAGCGCTGCCGGGTGAAGATGTCTGCCGAAAAGAGCACGCGGGGTGTCGTCGCCGTACCTCCACTGCCTGATGTCGGTGTGTCAGCGGTCGACACGTACAAGTCGCCCCGCCAACTCGTCCTCAAGTCGCTGTCGATCGGCGTCCACCATCAGCTCGGCGAGCGCACGCCAGTCGGTCCGAGGCTCCCAGCCGAGAACTCGGCGCACTTTCGTAGAGTCGCCGATCAGGGCGTCGACCTCTGACGGACGCTCGTAGCGCTTGTCCGTCCGCACATACTTCTCCGAGTCGAGGTCTGCACGGGAGAACGCCGCGTCGGCGAACCCACGAACTGTCGCCGCCTGCCCGGTGGCGACGACATAGTCGTCGCCACCGGGTTGCTGGAGCATCAGCCACTGAGCCTCGACGAACTCCTTGGCGTAGCCCCAGTCCCGGACAGCGTCGAGGTTCCCGAGGTACACGAAATCCTGTAGTCCGGCGGCGATCCTGGCGACAGCGCGCGTGATCTTTCTGGTGACGAACGTCTCGCCGCGCCGAGGACTTTCGTGGTTGAAGAGAATTCCGTTGGTCGCATGCAGGCCGTAGGCTTCGCGGTAGTTGACCGTGGCCCAGTACGCGTAGACCTTTGCGCACCCGTAGGGGCTTCGAGGGTGGAACGGGGTCTCCTCGTTCTGGGGCGGGGGAGTCGATCCGAACATCTCCGACGAACTAGCCTGGTAGAAGCGCGTGTCGACTCCAGAAGCTCGAATCGCTTCGAGCAACCTGATCGTCCCAACCCCGGTTACGTCGCCGGTGTACTCCGGCATCTCGAAGGAGACCTTCACGTGGCTCTGGGCACCCAGATGGTAGACCTCGTCGGGTCGGACATCACGCAATAGGTTGACTAGCATAACGCCATCTGACAGGTCGCCATGGTGGAGGACGAGCCGCTGGTCGGGGTCGTGTGGATCCTGGTAGATGTGATCGATCCGGTCGGTGTTGAACGTGGATGCCCTGCGGATGATGCCGTGGACCTCGTACCCCTTGTCGAGCAGCAGCTCGGCCAAGTATGACCCGTCCTGGCCGGTGACGCCGGTGATCAGGGCGCTCTTCGTCACGCGCGTGACCTTTCGATTCGGAGCCGATGTCTTTGACCACGATATCGTTGTCGGGATGCTGGCATACGACCCCGTGGGGGCCCCGAGATGAGGCCAACGAGTTCCGCGAGAACCGACCCGGGGGCCAAGACGTACTTGTGCTGCGGTGTACGGATCGACGCGCTGTCGCCAAAGGCTGCCCGCGAGGCACTAATTAAGTCGGCGTGGGGTGCCTCTCGAAGCGTTCATCTGTGTAACGCGTACACGCTCTCTCTCGCAGTCCGTCAGCCGATTTATCGCCAGCTGCTCAACGAGTCCGACCTGAATCTGGCCGACGGGCAACCAGTTGCCTTCGTGGGCCGCCGACTGGGTCACGCTCAGTTGCGCAGCAGCGTCCGTGGGCCCGCCCTGCTGTTGGACACCCTCGACCGTGGCCAGTCGATCGGCCTCCGTCATTACTTCTACGGCAGTACGCCCGAAGTCTGCAAAAAGCTCCTGCAGGAGGTCGACAAGCGGTTCCCCGCCGCAACGATCGTCGGTCTGGAGGCGCCTCCGTTTCGACAACTGGCGCCCAACGAGGCTGCAGAGGTCGTCCGACGGATTCGCAGCGCCGAGCCCGATATCGTTTGGGTTGGGTTGGGCACTCCGCGACAAGACGAGTTCCTGCGAACTTACCGGGATCAAATCGACTGCACCATGGTGGCCATTGGTGCTGGCTTCGACTTCCTGGCAGGAACGAAGCGAGTCGCGCCACGGTGGGTGCAGGCCGCCAGCCTTGAATGGATGTTTCGACTCGGAACCGAGCCCCGCCGACTCTGGAAGCGCTACTTGATCGGCAACCCTGTCTTCATTTTTGGGCTCATTCTAGACTTGGCCAGCCGCCAGCGGAGGAGGCGACCTGCTGCCGGGCAGGGAGGCTAACCCTCCGCTCCGCCCACGCGGATCCTTGGTACCACCAACTCGATCCCAGCCTGCCAGCGTGGGAACGCCACGTCGTTCTTGAGGACGCTGTAAGACGGACGTGACGCCGGCCTCGGGAAGCGGTCGCTGGTCGTCGGCCGGATCCGCTGCGGGTCCAGGCCAGCCGCTCGGAAGATCTCTTGGGCGAAACCAAACCACGTAGTCTCCCCGGCCGCCGTTCCGTGGTGGAGCCCGAACGGGGCATTCTCAACCACAAGCGAGCGCACGAACACGGCCAGGTCCCTCGTCCAGGTTGGTTGACCGCGCTGGTCGTTCACCACATCGAATGTATCGCGCTCACCGGCGAGCCGGAGCATCGTGGTCGGGAAGCTCCGCCCGTGCTCGCCGTACAGCCATGCGGTTCGAACCACGTACGACCGCGGACACTCGGCACGAACCGCCCACTCCCCAGCAGCCTTCGTCCGTCCGTAGGCGTTGAGCGGCGCAACGTGCGCGTCGACGGGGTACGGGGTCGAAGCATTGCCTGCGAAGACATAGTCGGTGGAGACGTGCACCATGACCGCGCCGTGTTCGCGAGAGGCTCGTGCAACGTTAGCGGCGCCGACCGCATTCACGGCAAACGCTGACGCCTCGTGCGACTCGGCGCCGTCGACGTCCGTCCACGCCGCGCAGTTGAATACTGCGTCGGCACCTGAGATCGCATGGGAGCACGCACTCGGGTCACGCACATCGAGTTCAGAACGAGTCAGCGCGATAACGCTGTCGCCCGACGAGCGCAGGACGTCGACCACGTCCCGGCCAAGCATTCCTCCCGCGCCGGTGACCGCCCAGTTCACCGAGGAAGTGCCACCCGTTGCTTGAGCGGCTCCCACCACGCCCGGTTGTCGCGGTACCACTCCACGGCATTGGCTAGACCCGTCTCGAAGGGCACCCTGGGCGAATACCCGAGCTCGCTCGAGATCTTTGAGATGTCCACCGAGTACCGGCGGTCGTGGCCCTTGCGGTCCTCGACATAGTCGACCGAGTCCCAGGTCGCGTGGCACGCCTGAATAAGCAGGTCGGTGAGCTCCTTGTTGGTCAGCTCGGTTCCGCCACCGATGTTGTAGATCTCTCCGGCTCGACCGCTCCGCAGCACCAGTTGGATGCCGCGCACATGGTCGTCGACGTGCAGCCAGTCCCGGACGTTGAGCCCATCGCCATAGAGCGGGACGCGCCCGCCGTCGAGCAAGTTGGTGACGAATAGCGGGACAACCTTCTCCGGGAACTGGTAGGGGCCGTAGTTGTTCGAACACCGGGTCACGGAGACATCCAGGCCATGGGTTCGGGCGTAAGCGAGCGCGATGAGATCGCTCGAGGCCTTCGACGCTGAGTAGGGCGAGTTGGGCTGAACCGGCTCTACCTCCGTCCACGACCCGTCCTCGATGGAGCCGTAAACCTCATCCGTCGAGACATGGACGAACTTCCCAACCCGGTGCCGCAGCGCCGCGTCGAGCAAGGCCTGCGTACCGACAACGTTGGTCATGACGAAGTCGGCGGCGCCCAGGATCGAGCGGTCCACGTGAGACTCCGCGGCGAAGTGGACAACGGCGTCGGCACCGGTCATCAACTCGTCGACGAGCCGGACGTCGAGGATGTCGCCCTCGACGAAGTGCAGCTCAGGCGAGTCTGCGATCGGAGCCAGGTTGGCCGCGTTCCCGGCGTACGTCAACTTGTCCAAAACCACGACCTCGGGTGGTGAGTCGGCCCCAAGGACGGTCCGGACATAGTGCGATCCGATGAAGCCGGCACCGCCGGTGACGAGGAGTCTCATCCGATCGAGGGTAGCCTGCGTGACCATGCGCGGGATCATCCTGGCCGGTGGCTCCGGAACGCGGCTCTACCCGATCACGCGGGGTATTAGCAAGCAGATCATGCCTGTCTTTGACAAGCCGATGATCTATTACC
>JBOGDX010000091.1:0-8718 GCA_050743225.1 Actinomycetes bacterium
TGGTGGAGCCGATCCCGGCAGAGGACGAGGCACCCGACGACGGCGCCGATCAGCTGTTCTAGGCGTTTCCGCGGAAACGTGCGAGCAGATCCGTGGGCCGGAAGGTCACCGGGAAGGGTCGCTCGACGCGCAGCAGGTCGTCGCCCTGCGCCGAGGCGACCTCGTCGTACTCACCGTGCCGCAGCTCGAAGACCTTCACCCAGTCCTCCGCGGGGTGCAGCACCCAGTACGACGGCACTCCCATCTCGGCGTAGACCTCGCGCTTGACCAGCAGGTCGAACCGCCTGCTGGAGGGAGAGATCACCTCGACCACGAGCAGCGGCGCCGGCGCCACGTGAGCGTCGAGGTCGATGTCGGCCAGGCGCTCGACCAGCAGGTCGGGTTGAAGGCTCGTCCGCGGCCCCCCGCGCACGTCCTGGGCAGCCGGAACGACGACCAGGTCCGGCGGGCAGGCGGCTTTGAGCACATCGACCAGGTCACCTATTGCGAGCTGGTGGCGGTGCCGCGCGGCCGGGCTCACGAGCAGCGTCCCGTCGACGAGCTCGTAGCGGATCGACCCTGTCTCGGGCAGCGCGTCCAGGTCGTCGACTGTGAACCCGTCGGGGCGGATCGGCAGGGTGATGCTGGCAGGCAACGTGACCATGCTGACCATGCTGACCCCTATCTCGTCACGGTGCCAGCGTTGTCGGGATCGGCGGCGGTCGGGCTTCAGCGGCGCGCATCTGTGGATGCTGGGCTAGCGTCCGGTGGCTGTGGACACCGTCGAGACACCGGTCGGCGACGCCCGGGTGGACGTGCGTGCCGCGGCCGACGCCCGCGTGACGCTGGTCCTGGGGCACGGAGCCGGCGGCGGCATCGAGACCCCGGACCTGTCGACGCTCGCCCGACGGTTGCCGGCGGACGGCATCACCGTCATCAGGGTCGAACAACCGTGGCACGTCGCCGGACGGCGGGCAGCGGCGCCGCCGCCGACGCTCGACCGCGCCTGGCTGGCGGTGCTGGATGCCCTGGACCTGCCGGGGCCCGTCGCGGTGGGGGGCCGCTCGGCCGGCGCCCGGGTCGCCTGCCGCACCGCGACCCAGGTCGGCGCGGTCGGCGTCGTGGCACTGGCGTTCCCCCTCCACCCGCCCGGCCGGCCGGAGAAGTCCCGACTCGAGGAGCTGCTCGGCTCCGGTGTCCCGACGCTGGTCGTCCAGGGCGAGCGCGACCCGTTCGGCGGGCCGGAGGCGTTTCCGCGGAAACGTCTCAGGCCGTACGTCGTGCACGCCGTGCGGGGCGCCGACCACTCCTTCCGCGTCCCCAAGGGGAACGACCAGGCGGCGACACTGGCCGACCTCGCGGAAACCGTCCGACGCTGGGTGCTCGACCGCCGCTGACGGGGAATCGACCGGCCGGAAGGGTGGTTGACGCTTGGCAGCCCTAACCCGGAGGTCCCGCCCAGATGTACGCACTCGCGCCGGCTACCCGCCGTACCGACGCGTTCTCGGTCTTCTCCGCACCCGAGTGGCTGGGTGCGGGCGGCGGGAGCGATCGGAGGGCGGGGATAGCATCGGCCGCGATGACCCAGCCCGCGACCGAGACCGTCGAGGAGCGCAACGCGCGATTCGAGCGCGACGCGCTGCAGTTCCTTGATCAGCTGTACTCCGCGGCGCTGCGTATGACGCGCAACCCCGCGGACGCGGAGGACCTCGTCCAGGAGACGTACGCGAAGGCCTACGGTTCGTTCCACCAGTTCCAGGAGGGCACGAACCTCAAGGCCTGGCTCTACCGGATCCTGACCAACACCTTCATCAACACCTACCGCAAGGCACAACGCCAGCCCAAGCAGTCGGGGACGGAGACGGTCGAGGACTGGCAGCTCGCGCAGGCCGAGTCACACATGTCGAGCGGTTTGAAGTCGGCGGAGGCCGAGGCGCTCGAGCATCTTCCCGACTCCGACGTCAAGGAAGCCCTCCAGGAGATCCCTGAGGACTTCCGCATCGCGGTCTACCTGGCGGACGTCGAGGGGTTCGCCTACAAGGAGATCGCCGAGATCATGGGCACGCCCATCGGCACCGTCATGTCACGGCTGCACCGCGGCCGGAGACAGCTGAGGGACCTGCTCGAGGACTACGCCCGCGACCGGGGACTCATGCCGGCGGGCGCGAGCGGCGGGGGCGACGGAGGCGACGAGTCGTGAGCTGTGGGAAGCCGCACGAGACACCGTGTGCCGACGTGCTGGACCGCGTCTACGAGTACATCGACGGGGAGCTGGACGGCTCCCGCACCCACGAGATCAAGAAGCACCTCGACGAGTGCGCACCGTGCCTGCGCGAGTTCGGGCTCGAGGAGGCGGTGAAGGCCATCGTGAAGCGCAGCTGTTCCGACCCCGCGCCGCCCGAGCTGCGGGCCAAGGTCCTGTCGCACATCGCCGCGGCTCGCAACGAGATCCGTACCGAAGGCTGAGCGCTCTCACGCCACGGCCCGGCCTCCTACAAGCGGAGCCGGGCCGTCGTCGTCAGCGGGCGTCAGCTGTTGGGACGCTTGCCGTGGTTGGCCTTGCTGTGCTTGCGAGCCTTCTTCTTGCGCGACTTCTTCGCCATGCAAGCATCCTGTCACGGCTCTGATCCTGAGGAGGACCCGCCTGTGCTCGCCACAGTCATCCACGGCCCCCGCGACATCCGCGTCGAGGACGTCCCGAACCCGGAGGTCCGCAAGCCAACCGACGCTCTCGTCCGGGTGGTCGCGAGCTGCGTGTGCGGGTCCGACCTGTGGCCGTACCGCGGTGTCATCAAGACCAAGGAGCCGAGCCGCATCGGGCACGAGTTCGTCGGGATCGTCGAGGATCTGGGGGCGGAGGTCTCGACGCTCAAGCGCGGCGACTTCGTCATCGCGCCGTTCGCATTGAGCGACAACACCTGCGTCCACTGCCGCAACGGCGTGCACACCTCATGCCAGCGGGGCGCCTGGTGGGGCGGGACGGACGAGCACGACCTGCCGATCGACGCCGGACAGGGGCAGGCGGTGCGAGTCCCGATGGCCGACGGAACGCTCGTGGCGACGCCCGAGCTGCCCGACGACGCCGTGGTCCCCTCGCTCCTCACCCTCTCCGATGTCATGGGCACGGGGCACCACGCGGCAGTGTCCGCGAGTGTCGGTCCGGGCCGGACGGTTGTCGTCGTCGGCGACGGCGCGGTCGGACTGTGCGCGGTCCTCGCATCGAGGCGCCTGGGAGCCGAGCAGGTCGTCGTGATGTCGCGCCATGAGGACCGTCAGGCGGTGGCCCGCGAGTTCGGCGCCTGCGACATCGTCGAGGAACGCGGCGACGAGGGCGTGGCACGGGTCCAGGAGCTCCTCGGCGGCATCGGCGCCGACGCGGTGCTCGAGTGCGTCGGCACGAAGGAGTCCATGCAGCAGGCGCTGGACGCGACGCGTCCCGGCGGGCGGGTTGGGTACGTCGGCGTACCGGCCGGGGGAGCGGAGCTGCCGATCCGTCAGTTGTTCAGCAGCAACGTCTCCGTCGGCGGCGGCGTGGCGCCGGTGCGGGGATACCTCGGGGAGCTGCTCGTCGACACCCTGTCCGGCGCGATCAACCCGGGACGTGTCTTCGACCTGGAGCTGCCGCTGGAGAAGGCGGGGGAGGCCTACGCGGCGATGGACGAGCGGCGGTCGATCAAGACGCTGCTGCGCCCCTGACGGTGCGGCGGGTCAGCCGGCAAGCTGACGGTTGAGTGCCGCCAGCACCGAGCGGGCCACCGCGTCGGCCTCGTCGCCTCGCACGACAGCCGCACCGGTCAGGACCTGCTCACCGGTGCGCGGAACCATGACGGTCAGCACCGACAGGGCGACCTCCCTTACGCCGGTCGCCACGATCGTGGCCGACTCGACCTCACACGGCTGACCCAGGAGCTCGTCAACGGCGTCCAGGGTCGCAAGCGCCACCAGTCGGGCCCGGTGGCTCTGGCCGGCGGGTCCGTGGGCCGTTCCCTCGAAGAGCTGGTCGCCGACGGCGAGCGTGACCGATGCCTGCGTCTCGCCGTGGCCGCTGCGCACCATGAGAGCGGCGATGGCCGGTCGTACGAGAGGCTCGGCCTTCTCCTCGGGCTCGGCTGCCCCCGTGCTGCCCTGGTCAGGCACGACCGACCGTACGTCGTCCTCACCCAGCTGCACGACGGAGACGATCCGGTGGTCGATCTCGATGTCGTAGCGCGCGAGCGCGAGCGACTGGACGTCGCGTACCACCTGTTTGGCGGCCTTGCCCGGCGTCGCAAGCACATGCACCTCGGTGGGCACGGCGTCGGGCCCGGTCACGACGCTGGCCGCCTTCACACCCGGTAGGTGACGCAGCGCGTCCTCGAGCTCCGGGAGCAGGCGCAGGGTGGGCATGTGGCGCAACACCTCGGGTGGCTAGTCGTGCTGAGGGCGGATGACGGGCAGAACGGTAGTGAGGCCGGCCACGATCAACCGGCGTCGTTCCCCAAGACTGCTCGGTTCGGACGCCCCGGGGGTTGAGGCGGGCCCCGGCGTGTCGCGCAGGTCAACTACAGTGCCCGGCCCGGGCTCGTCCGGGACGGCGGAGAGAGCCGCGATCGTCGAGGCCAGGTCCGCCTCGGCCGCGCGTCGGGAAGCCTCCAGGGCACCGAGGACTGTAGGTAGCACCGTGCGCGTGTGGTCGACCAAGGCCCGGAGGGAGGCACGCTGCCAGAAGCGGAGCATCCGGGCCGTCTCCGCGGTGAGGTCGCCGCGCTCCACCGCGTGGGCGAGCTCGGCGTCGAACCGCTCGGTCGCCGGGTCCTGGCGGGCGTCCAGCAGCCCTGCGACGAGGTCCCCGTACACCCGGTTGTGAGGGTCGGACGACATCCGCGGCCGCTCCTCGGGTGTCTCGTGTGACAGGTGTCTCTTTACCTGGAGATTACGGTAGGGGCCGGCTTGCTCGCGGACGAACCGTCCCCATGCCCCACGAGGGGATCACAGCTGCACCGATTCGGCCTCGTCAGGACGTACTAGTCCTTTCGGACGGTCTGCATAGGGCAAGCAGATGCAAATGGGCGAAACCCTTGACGAGAGGTTTACCCGACCCCTTCACTTGCAACGCGAACGAGCCGAGGTGTCTCCAGGAGGAGAACTTCGGCTCTCCAGCGCCAGCACGGGGCCGCCGAGTGCGGGGTGCTTGACAACTGCAGAGAGCGTGATCGGGATCGGCAGCACAAACCTCGTGTCGATCAGCAGCGTGTTTTCTTCGATCGCAGTACCGATCGTTCCCAGCGGAGCGGATCCTGCGCGGGCTGTACGCAGCGGTGCCCGTGACATGAATCCAAAGGGGATGAAGTCACTTGAAGAAGATCGTGTCCGCTGTCGAGCAGTTCCTTCAGTCAGGCGCCAGCTGGAAGTGGTGAAGGAGCAGCACCCCTGCGCTGCCGATCCCGGTCATTCTCTCTGCAGTCCGCCAATTTCGGGAGCATCGATGCCTGAGCTGTCGCTTGCGGCGCGACTGTACGTCGCCTGCGTCGTGACATCGGCTTGTGTGCTCATCGGATTCGCGATCGTGCATCGTCCCGCCGACCGGCTGGACGCTGTTCTTGTCCTCCTTCTCCTCCACATCGTTGGTGAGTCTCTGCTTGCGCGCGGCAGTCGCGACATGCTGTCGATCTCCCTGGGATCTGTGACCTCACTGGCCGCCATCCCCATGGTCGGAGTCTGGGGCGCCGTGCTGGTCGCATGGAGCGCTGCGTTCGCTTTCGACCGCCAGCACACGCCGGTCATCAAGCGGCTTTTCAACGGAGCGCAACTTGCGCTTTCGGCGGGCGCAGCGGGGGGCATCTACCACGCACTTGACGGCGATGTAGGACTCACCGCGGCGAGCTTCCCGGATGTTCTCATTCCCATTCTCGTCGCGGATGTTGTCCACTGTGTCGTCAACGGTGGGCTGGTTGCTGTCGTTGTCGGGCTCGACAGACACGTATCCCCGGTTCGGGTGTTCCAGGGAACGATGGCCCACTCCGTTCTGTCCTACCTCGCCTACGGGCTCTTCGGAGTTTCGCTCGCCGTGCTTTGGGACGGCGCAGGTATTGGCGCGACGGCAGCGCTGTTGCTCCTGCTTCCGCTGTTTGTGGCGCGATGGGCGTACGCGCAGTACGCCGAGGAGCAACGAGCGTACGACCGGACTGTCCGCGCTCTCATGGCTGCGGTCGAGACGAAGGACCTCTACACACGCGGCCACAGCGAACGCGTGTCTGACGCCTCAGTCCTCATCGCTCGGGTGATTCGGATGCGCGAGGACCGTGTTTCGTCCCTGCGTTACGCCGGGATGCTGCACGACGTCGGAAAGCTCGGCGTGCCGACCCGTGTCCTGCAGAAGGGCGGCAAGCTCACAGAGGGCGAGTTCGCCGCGATCCAGCGGCACCCGATGCAGGGACTCGAGATCGTGCGGGAGATCGAGTTCCTGGACGAGGCGATGGCCGGGATCATGCACCACCACGAGCGCATCGACGGCATGGGCTACCCGATGGGGCTGACCGGGGACCAGATCCCGGAGTTCGCCCGGGTCATCGCAGTGGCCGACGCGTTCGACTCCATGACGACGACGCGGTCCTACCGGGGCGCACGTTCGGTCGATGAGGCGATGGACGAGCTGCGCCGCTGCGCGGGGAGCCAGTTCGACCCCGAGATGGTGGAGGCGCTCATCGCGGCCATCTTGGAGCACGGATGGGCGCCCGAGCGGACCCCGCTCTTCACTCCGGACTTGTCCGAGCCCCTCCAGGTCGCCGAGCTGGCGTTCGACCACGACGACCCGAGCGAGGCGGTCCTCCAGCGTCGGCGGACCTCGTGACCCCGAGGCGCCGACGGCTCGACGACGCAGGGACCACTGGTTCGTGGGTCGTGCTCGCGGCTGGTTGCGTGCTCGCCATCGTCGCGCTCGTCGGCACGGCTTCACCGGACGGATTCGTCGACGTCCGAGTGGCTGTCGCCTTCGGTGCGTTCATCGCCGTTGGTGAGCTCGTGCGTATCACTCTGCCGGGTGGCCGTGACGCCGCGCCGATCGCCACGGCTGGGGCGCTGGCGTACGCCCTGCTCATCCGGCACCCTGACGGCTCCGCCGACCACGGTGCATTGCAGGTCGTCGCCGTCGGAGTCGTGGCCATGCTCATAGGCGTAGCCCCGCACGTCGTCATCGGGAGAGCCCCCACGGTCGACACGCTGTCGCGCCGGCTCCTCAGCGTCGGCTTCGCCGCCGGCGCATTCCGCGGGACCGGGCTTCACGAGCAGGTCAACGCGCTCAATGAGGCGACGATCGCACTGGTCATGATGGGCATCGTCATAGCGACGCTGCTCGTGGACGCGGTGCTCGCCGCTGCGGTGCGGGCGGGTGCCGACCGGGCGCCTTTCCCCGCCGTGCTGCGAAACGAGGTCCGCGCTCAGATCGGGATCGGCTCGGCCATCGGTGCCACCGGCGCCTTGATCGCTCTGGCGTCGAGCATCATGGGCGTCTGGGCCCTGCCGGTCTTCGTCGTGCCGCTGCTGCTGACGCAGTTCGCGTTCCGCCGGTACGCGGCCATCCGTGAGAACTCGCTTCAGACGATCCGGGCGTTGTCGCGGGTCACCGAGCTCGGTGGCTACACCGAGGCCGGCCACTCCCGTCGCGTCAGCACCCTTGCCGTGGCCGTCGGTCGCGAGCTCGGCATGTCGGACGCCGACCTGAGGGACCTCGAGTACGCCGCCCTGATGCACGACATCGGGCAGCTCTCGCTCACCGAGCCCATCCCCGGCGGCGCGACGGTGGTCGCGGCACCAGCCGACCAGAGGCGCATCGCGTCGCTGGGTGCCGACGTGATCCGCCAGACCGGAGTGCTCGACGAGGTGGCGAGCATCGTCGACCAGCAGGCCGAGCCCTACCGAAGGGCTCATGAGGTCGAGCGCGCCGAGGTGCCGCTGGCCAGCCGCATCATCAAGGCGGTCAACGCGTACGACGACCTGGTGGGCGAGTCGTACGAGACGGGTCGCCGGCTGGAGGCGCTCGAGCGACTGCGCCTCGGTATGGCCTACGAGTACGACCCGATGGTCGTGGACTCGTTGTCCAAGACGGTCGAGCGGGCCGCCCGCCTCGGCGTCTGACGACGACTCCTGGCTGAGACCAGCAGCAGGCCGACCCCAGCGGCGACCAGCACGTCGCCAGGACTGACCACCTGCGGTCGCCACGGCAGTGCGACCGGCACGACGTCCCCGAGCATCGCCAGTGTCGTCGCCTCGTCGACGGGCTCCCGCATCGCTTCCTGTGCCAGCCGCAGCTCCGGGGGAGTCAGGCCCGCGCGCTCGGCCGCAGGGACCGACACGGGCATAGCGCCGTTGGCGGCGATGACGATCACGTTCAGAAGCAGGCCTGCTCCGATCAGCGGGGCCCCCGCCACCCGTCCGTTGCCGACCACGAAGAGGCCGACCAGGAGGACGGTCAGGACGAGTGCCGTGAGGCGCGTGGCGCCCGACCACGGCAGGACCGCGGAGGTCAGGAGCTGGACCAGCGCAGCTGCCACCAGGAGGCGGACCGCGCGCAGTCGCACCTGCGCCAGCCGGGCCCCGCCGGTGACGAGGACGGCAGCCAGTGCGACGACCGCGACGAGGAGGACGAGGACCACGCCGGTTAGTCTCGCCTGCCGACCCCGTCAGACCTGGGAGGCCGCCCGTCGTGTTCGAGACCGTGCTCGTCGCCAACCGTGGTGAGATCGCCCGGCGCATCATCCGCAC
>JBOGDX010000092.1:0-8677 GCA_050743225.1 Actinomycetes bacterium
AACCGGAGAAGTGGTTTCTGCGGCTCCTCGTCTGGGCTTTCGTCCTCAAGCTGTTGTCGGCGATGGCGCGCTATGCCATGGCGTTCGTCGCTTACGACGGCATCGCCGACTCGGGCATGTACGACGACGAGGGCGAGCGTCTGGCGGAGGCCTACCGAGAGGGAGACTTCACAGCCGAGATAGGTCGCCCATTCATCGGCACCGGTTTCATCCGCGTGCTCACCGGAGCCGTCTATGCCGTCACCGGCCCAAGCATCTTCGTCGCGTACGTGCTGTACGCATTGCTGAGCTTCTGGGGCGTGTATTTCCTCTACCGTGCCTTCCAGGTAGCCGTCCCGGACGGCGATCGGCGCCGCTACGCGCTTCTGGTCTTCCTCCTTCCGTCGATGCTCTTCTGGCCGTCGAGTCTCGGCAAAGAGGCGTGGATGACCTTCGGGCTGGGGCTTACCGCACTCGGCGCCGCCGGGCTGCTCGCCGACCGCAGAGACTGCGTCTGGCCGCTTGGGCTGGGGCTCACAGCGACGGCGGTCGTGCGGCCACACATCACGGCGACGGTCTTCGCCGCGATTGCGGTGGCGATGCTGGTGCGGAAGGCGCCACGGCCCGCGACCGAGCTGACCCCCATCATTCGCGTGGTGACTCTGGCGGCGCTCGCCGCGTGTGGTCTGCTCATCGTCTCTCAGGCCCAGCAGTTCCTCGGCATCGAGCAGCTGACGACCACGAGCGTCGACGCCGCGATCGTGGACACTGCCGAACGCACGGGTAAAGGCGGTTCGAGCTTCGAGAGCGTCGGAGTCAACTCGCCGCTGGATCTACCCATGGCGATCGTGTCCGTTCTCTTCCGGCCGTTCCTGTTCGAGGCAGGCAACCCGCAGATGCTTCTCGCGGCCGTCGAGGGCACTTTCCTGCTGTTGCTCGTGGCACGCTCGCTGCCCCGGCTCCGGAGCGTTCCGGGGCGCCTCCGTCGCAACCCCTTCGTGACGATGTGTGCCATCTACTCCTTGCTGTTCATCTACGCCTTCTCCAACTTCGCCAACTTCGGCCTGCTGGCTCGCGAGCGCGTCCAGGTGCTGCCTTTCGCCCTTGTCCTGCTCTGTCTCCCGCGGCGGGCTTCCCGCCCGCAGGACGAATCCACATCATCGACGCTTGGGGGTCAGCGCGCATGACCGCGATCGTGGGCACCGACACCCTTCCGGCCGTCCTCGGTGGTCGCCGGGCCTTCGACTTCCCGCTGCCGCCCGCCAGACCGGCTCCGGACGACCTGCCGACGCTGACGGAGGCGATCGGTCGCGTCGTCGAGCCGGGGACGGTCAACAACCGATCTACGGTGGATCTGCTCGAGGAGGCCGTGGCCGAGCGTCTGGGCGTCAACCACGTCGTGGGCGTCTCGAGCTGGAAAACGGGGATGGCGCTCACGCTGCGCCAGCTCGGTGTCGCCGGCCCGGTCGTCATGCCGAGCCTTGGTGGCTCCGGGAGCGCTGACGCCTTGCGCTGGTCGGGCGGGAGCCCCGCCTTCACCGACGTGCTGCCTCACTCCCTGACCCTCGATCCCGTGCTCGCGGCCAGGCTGACCCCGGGCGCGGTCGCGATGACTGGCACGCACATCTACGGTGCTCCGTGCCGCGTCGACGCGCTGCAGCAGGTCGCCGATCGGGCGGCCATCCCTGTGGTCTACGACGCCGCCGATGCGCTGGGCAGCACCTACCGTGGCGTGCCCATCGGCCGGTTCGGGACCGCCGAGGTGTTCTCCCTGGGTCTCGACGGGCTCACGGCCGAGGGCGATGGCGGTCTCGTCGCCACCAGCGACGCCGAACTGGCCCGGAACCTGCGCATCGCCCGCGATTCCGGGAGCCCAGGCATTCCTGAGTCCACGAGGCTTTCCGGGACCAGCGCCGCTGTCGCCTTGCACGAGCTGGAGACGTTGGACGAGCGGATCGCGCTGCGGACCCGCCTGGCGCGGCGGTTCCAGACCCGGTTGGCCGGCATGTCGGGTCTGACGTGGCCGACACTCTGTGACGGCGACACCACGACGTATAAGCGCCTGACTTTGGTCATCGATGCTCGGCGGTTCGGCCTCACCGCAGTCGAGCTCGCACGGGCACTGCAGGCGGAGGGCATCGCCGCGCGGCGATCCGACGAACCGCCGCTCCATCGGCGGCGCGACTACGCGTCTCTTCCGGCAGTCGATCTATCGGTGACCGACCGGGTCGCGGCACAGGTGCTGGACATCCCGCTCTGGTCTCGACTGACGGACCTGCAGATCGACGCTGTAGCCAACGCAGTCGAGCGCATCCACCGATCGGCACCCAACATCGCCACCGCAATGAGGCCTGGCCGCCATGTCGGCTGAGCTCACTCAGGTGACGGTCCCACCAATGGAGGCGCGATGAAGATCGTCATCACGGGGGGTGCTGGGTTCATCGGGGCCAACCTGGCGCGGCATCTGGTCGATGAGCCGTGGGTCGACGAGACGGTCGTCATCGACGACCTCTCCACGGGCGACAAGGAAAACCTCGCCGGCATGAGCACCGAGCTGATGATCGGTTCGGTCCTCGACGCCGACCTGCTCGATGCCGCGTTCGAGCGGGCTGCAGCCGTGGTCCATCTGGCGGCCGTTCCATCAGTGCCGCGCTCTGTTAAGGACCCACTCACCAGCCATCATGCCAACGCGACCGGCACCCTCATGGTGCTGGAGGCCGCACGTCGCGCCGGCAATCCGCACGTCGTGGTCGCCTCGTCGTCATCCGTCTACGGCGCCAACCCGGCGCTCCCGAAGAGCGAGGCCCTGCGCACCGAGCCCCTCTCACCGTACGCGGTCTCGAAGCTGGCGACGGAGGCCTATGCACGTGCCTATGCAAACTGCTACGACCTGCCGGTCCTGCCGTTCCGCTTCTTCAACGTGTTTGGGCCGCTGCAGCCAGCCGGGCACGCCTACGCCGCCGTAGTCCCCGCGTTCGTGGACGCGGCCATCAACGAGCAACCGCTCGTCGTGCACGGGGACGGGCGCCAGACCCGGGACTTCACCGTCGTCGGAAGCGTCTGCACCGTGATCGCGGAGGCGGTCAGGTTGCAGATCACCAGCGCAGACCCCGTCAACCTGGCGTTCGGCACCAGAAGGACTCTGCTCGACGTCATCGGCGAACTCGAGGGGCTGCTAGGCCACAGGGTCGCTGTACGGCACACCGACCCCCGCGCCGGAGATGTGCGCGATTCGCAGGCTGACAACGACCGGCTGACCCGGCTCCTCCCGCACATCGACCCGGTGCCCTTCGCCGTGGGACTGGACCAGACCATCGCCTGGTTCCGGTCCCAGGCCGAAGGCACCACAACCAGCAACATCACGGAAGGTGATCACGCACGATGACCATCACTCCCGCCGTTCTCGGCGGCCCGCCGTCGTTCCCCCAGGGACTCCCTCTGGTCCGCCCGACCATTCCCGACATCCCGCGCCTGAGCCGGCGGCTGCAGGAGATCCTGGAGAGCGGCATTCTCACGAACGCAGGCACGGTGCGTGAGCTGGAGGAGCGAGTAGCCGAGCGGTGCGGAGTCGAGCACGTCATTGCCGTCTCAAGCTGCACGGCCGGCCTGATGCTTACCCTGCGCGGACTGGGAGTGTCCGGTCGCGTGGTGATGCCGAGCTTCACCTTCGCGGCCAGCGCACACGCCGTGCTGTGGGCCGGCGGGGTCCCGGACTGGGCCGAGGTGGACCCTGACACGTTGACACTCGATCCGCACGACGCGGCCGGGTTGGTCGACGGCGCCGCCGCCATGACGGCCACGCACGTATACGGGGCGCCCTGCCAGGTCGAGGCGCTGCAGGCGGTCGCCGAGACGGCGGGCATCCCGCTCGTCTACGACTCGGCGCACGCGCTCGGTAGCCACAGGAAGGGCGTGCCGTGCGGCGGGTTCGGAACCGCCGAGGTGTTCAGCATGAGTCCGACGAAGGTTGCCGTCGCCGGCGAGGGCGGCCTCGTCGCCACGAACGACGCCGGACTCGCGTCGGAGGTGAGGCTCGGACGTGACTACGGCAACCCGGGAACTTACGACTGCGAGTTCGCCGGCCTGAACGCCCGCATGTCCGAGCTCCATGCCGCCGTCGCCCTCGCTTCTCTCGACGGGCTAGACGAGCGGATCGCGCACCGCAACGAGCTGGTGAAGGCCTTCAAGTCAGCTTGCCACGCCGTTCCCGGGCTGACCTACCAGCATGTCCCGGACGAAGATGTCTCGACATACAAGGACCTCACGCTCGTGGTCGACCGTGAGGAGTTCGGGCTTTCGGCAGAGCAGCTCGGTCGAGTTCTGAAGGCCGAGGGCATCGACAGCAGGCGCTACTACTTTCCTCCCATCCATCAGCAGAAGGCCTACGCCCACCTGCCTCGGACCCGTGACCTTCCGGTAACGGATGCTGTCGCGGCTTCGGTTCTGACCCCGCCGTTGTACTCACACATGTCGGTGGACCAGGTACGCCGGGTTGCCGACGTCGTCGTCCGGGCACACGGCTCGGCCGAACAGATCCGGGAGGCGCTCGACTGAGCGCGCCCGCTGCATCAGACTCAACCGCCCTGGGTCTGGTGGAGGCGCTGATCCCCCGGAAGGGTGGCGTCATACTGCACCAAAGAAGTACCCGGCTGGCCGAGCCCAATCTGGAGCTGTCGGTCACGGCTGCAGGCCCAGATCGATGCCGGCGGCAAGCCGGATCTGTCGACGAACGACTGGCGCTGGCTGGTCGAGCTGGAGCGGGCGAACCGGGAGCTGCGCCGGGCCGAAGGCGATCCTGAAGACAGCCTCGGCCTTCTTCGCGGCGAAACTCGACCGCCCATCACCGTGCTCGTGAGGTTCATCGATGAGCACCGTCAAGACCGCGGTCGAGCCGATCTGCAGGGTGCTGACCGTCGCCGCGGGCCCTGGCACGGGCTGGGCGACGTCGAGAATCGCCACCCTCGAATGGGTGGACGAGTCAACAACCGCTGCCTGCTAAAGGCGATCGGCCACATCCCCTGCCGAGGCGAAGCCAACCACTACCGCACAACCACGTCGTCTGACAGCCTGCGGACGGCGAAACCGAGCTTCACTGAACCCGGGCGGTTCAGGCAGCCTATGGCGCACGGGTAGAACCGGGCGGGTCAACAGTTCGACTTGTGCGCCTGCAGGTTCCCGCCGGTGAACCCCGTGGCTGTCAGGATGACCACGCTGTTCTCGGAGATGGAGATGGTGGCCTCGTCGTTCGTGCCCGGCTCGCCGTTGTCGGTGAAGTCAAAGCTCACAACGTGACCGTTGCCATCGCTGGCCGTGCCGATGTAGCGGTTCGGCTCACTGTTCTTCGGCGGTGAAGGGTCGCCGGTAGTGATGCAGTTGAGCGTAATGATGGTCGTGAAGTGAAACGACGCATCGCCGCTGGGGCCGTTCGAGTTGATCGGGTGCGCGTTGACCTCGAGTGTCGTCTCGGTCGAACCGCAGCGGATCTTGCCCAGTCCGAAGGTGACCCTGGCCGGCTCACCGCGGTAGGTCCCGGTGAGCTGTCCGCCACCGGTCATCCATCCGCAGTCACCCGTGCCAGTCGTGGCTAGGGCGCTGCCCCCGATGCTCTGCACTATTGGCGTCGTCCATATGAGCGCGCCGCCGACCAAAGCACCACGCTTGAGCATGTCGCGCCGATTCAGCTGACGCTCATCAGAGTTGGTCACGGTCGCCCCCCGTAGCATCCCCAGTTCCCCCACCACGCAAGACGGAGGCTAGTGGCCCCCTGGAGATCAGGCCAGGCTCGAGCAGATACCCGTGCAGGAAATCATCCGTTCGGACGGGTCCATCGACACCATCCATCACGCTCGTCGACAAGATCGTCACGATCTGTGATCTTGACTCGCGGTCGTGTCGAAGCTCGGAGCAGCGTCGTCGACGATCAGCCGTCGTTCGCGCAGATCCGCCAGGAAGCCCAGGACTTCGTGGTGCATGTCGGCCAATCCGGTGCCGAGGTGGCCGGCAGCGGACACGACGTCGTGGGCGATGGCCAGGTAAGTCGTCTGGCCGTCGACGCGTTGCCAGGCAGCGCGTCCGACCCGGTTGAGCAGATGCAGGGTCCGTTCATCATCGAACCAGACAACGCAATCGTCACCTATCGGCTCGACCACGGTCGTCGGCGCGTGCCGCGGAGCCGCAAACAGCGGCAGTTCGAAAGTCGAGCTCATCCGACGAGCTCCTCGAGGACCTCGACTGCATCATCGAGATCGCCGATGGTCATGCGCAGACCCGGCACCTCCCGCGCGATGGCAGCGACCCGGCGCAGGTGAACTCCGCCGTGGTCCCTGAACGAGAAGGTGCAGCTCGCGAGCTCCATGGCTACCGCCCCGGGCGACAGGCGACACAGCCGGGTCCGCGCACCGTCTGTGTACTGCGGGAACACCACATACGACGCTCGCGCGGGAGCGCCCACCTCGGCGCCCAGCTGTGTCGCCGGGACCAGCCAGGAGTCAGTGGCCGGCGCACGTGGAACGATCTCCGGGAAGAGCGACCAGGCGCCATGGTCGATGGTGATGGGCTTGGCGTAGGGGAGGATCCGACCGGTGGACGTCTCGATCACGGCGGCCTCGTCAGAGAGGTAGTCCCAACCGGCGCGCGCCAGACCCGCGACCGTGGTCGACTTCCCTGCCCCACTCACGGCGGGGAGCAGCACGGTGCTCCCCCGACGGGACGCGCAGGCCGCGTGCAGCCCGGTGTGTGACCCACCGAGCCCGCTGACCAGCCGCTGGTTGAGATGCCACTGGATGAAGTCCAGTACGCCGCCGATCGTCCGGCGCTCGGTGCCGAGCCCGTCCACGGACACGTTGATCGCGTGCCGGTCGCGCCGCGTCCGGTAGATGGCTACGCCGGGTGCGTCGGAGGGGGTGCTGACCGAGTCGAAGGTGGCAAAGACGGCGTCGGCCATGCACACCGTCTCCGGGTCGCCTACGACGGCGAAGAGCTGACACCCCGCCCGCCGAACGCCTGACGTGGCCACCGGCGCCGAGGCCGTGTCGCATCGTCCGCCCTCGGTGACGAGGTGCGTCGGCTCGGTCATGATCCCTCCCGGAGGGAAACCTTAGGCGTTGCCTGCGAGCCGCACCCGGAGTCGGCGGAATCTCCACCCGATGGCCGACTGCCAGGTGGTGAGCCTGACCGGCGCCGCCGACGGTCACGAAACGCAGAACTCGTTGCCCTCCGGATCGATCATGACGACCCAGTGCTCCCCCATCTCGTCCATCACTCGATCCTGCCGCGCACCCAGCCCGGTCAGCCGGGTCACCTCGTCGCGCACCATGGCCGGCCGTTCGGCTGCGGCAATGCCGGGCCCCACCTGGATGTCCAGGTGGACCCGGTTCTTCACCGCCTTCGCCTCCGGGACGCGCTGGAAGAAGATCCGCGGACGGCCGCCGTCGGGGTCGACCACCGCGGACCGGGAGTCCCACTGGTCCTCCGGGACGCCCATCTCACGCAGCAGGTCCGGCCAGGAGTCGTAGCCGGGCGGTGGGGGTTGCACGACGTAGCCCAGGGCGGCTGCCCAGAACTCGGCCTGCTGCTGCGGCCGGGCGCAGTCGAAGACAACCTGGACGGTGGCGACCATGACGCTCCCTTCGGTGGGCTGGGCGCGACGACAGGCCGCACGTCCATACAGCCTGCCTCAGTGGACGAGCACCACGCGGAAGCGCTCGGTGGTCTCGTCCACCGGCGTCACCCGCATCTGTCCCTTGGCGGTCTTGTAGGCGCCGGTGCCGCCCGTGACGGCCACCCAGAAGGGCGCCTCCTCGTCCGTGAAGGTGACGAGGCCCTGGACCGTGATCTGTCCCTTGGGAAGCTCCAGGGTGCCCAGGCACTGGGCGGTCGCGGCGAACGTCGCCTCGTCGACATGGGTGAACGTGCAGACACCGCCGGTCCGGCCGACCTGCTCGTCGCCGCGGAAGAGCCAGTCGGAGAACACGAACTGGTCGCCCAGGCCGAAGCCTTCCTCGCCGACGTCGATCTCGGCCTCCTGCGCGGCCACCGCGGTCAGTTTGATCACGGTCCGGTCGCCGTCGCCCGCGCTGGCGGCGGTCTGTCCGGCCAGCGTCACCAGGCCGAGCGTTGTCAGGAGGATCAGAGCCGTGCCGATGCTGATGAGCTTGCGCATGACGTCACTCCTCGCAGCGGAGGGAAGAGGGGGTTCCACTGCCGTCTCGCCGGCACAGGCCGACTCCCTCGACACTGCGCCCGGCCCGCGGACCGGGCAATAGACGATTCCTGACCGAGTCTTTGCCTTCGCGGCTTTGTGTGCTCTTTGCCGCTGGGTACGACAAGCCCGGGATGAAGCATCCCGATAACGGGGACGACGAGTTGTCCGCGAGAGGTCCCTGCTCATGTTCCGTCCACGTCATCTGGTCCCGTCCCTGCTGGTCCCGGCCCTGGCGGCAGTCGCCCTCGTGGGGGCGCCGACGGCGTCACCCGTGGAGCCCTATGGCAGGCCGGGCGTCCAGGTCTTCCGAGCCGGCTCCTGGTGGAACACGCCGCTGCCGGCCAACACCCCGAAGCACCGCAACGCCGCCGCGATCCTCACCTACCTGCGGACTGCGGAGGACGCCAAGGGCGGCTGCCTGCGGCTGGCGGGGACCGCCAGGAACCCGTGGGGCCAGCCGGTCTACTGGGCCGGAAGGGGGGACCGGGCCTACGA
>JBOGDX010000093.1:0-8668 GCA_050743225.1 Actinomycetes bacterium
GCCTTCGCCCGGGCCTCCTCGAGCCGGCGCGCCTCCTCGGCCAGGCGCGCCCGCTCCGCCTCTGCGCGATGTGCCTCTTCGATCTCTCGGAGCCGGGCGGCGCTGCGCGGAAGCACCGGCTCGAGGCGCGCTCGCACAGCCTGTGTGATCTCCTCGGGCGGCAGCGTGGCGTCGACCACGAGGTAGCGGGACCCGCCCCGCCGCGCCAGCTCGAGGAACCGCTCGCGCACCCGCTCGTGGAACGCCAGCGGCTCGGACTCCAGCCGGTCGGGGGTCTCTACCCGTCGCAGGCCCTCGACCGCCGGGAGGTCGAGGACGACCGTGAGGTCGGGCACCAGGCCGTCGGTGGCCCAGCGCGAAAGCTTGCCCACCTCGCGGGCCGACAGGTCGCGGCCTGCGCCCTGGTAGGCGACCGACGAGTCGACGTAGCGGTCGGTGATGACGACGTGCCCGAGGGCAAGTGCCGGCGCGACCACCGATGCCACGTGCTCGGCGCGATCGGCCGCGAACAGCAGCGCCTCCGCACGTGGGGACAGCGCGTGCGGCTGGGCCTGCCGCCCGTCCTCGTCCTCCGCCGGCAGGTCGAGCAGCACCGAGCGCAGCCGTCTCCCCACGTCGGTGCCGCCCGGCTCATGCGTGACGATCACGTCGTGGCCGAGCGACTCGAGCCAGGTGGCGAGCCTGCGCGCTTGGGTCGACTTGCCGGCACCCTCGCCGCCCTCGAGCGCGATGAAGAAGCCCCGTCGAGGACGTCCGCCGCGTAGGCCGACCGCCTCGTTGTGGAAGGCGGCGGCGACGTCGGCCGCGAGCGGGACGCCGCGTCGGTCGTCGAGGTGGCGGTAGGAGAGGATCCCGAGGCCGGCCGCGAGCAGGCCCGCCCCGAGGAACGTGATCGCGGCACCGTTGTAGGTCAGGACCATCGAGTCGCTGACCGTGACCTCGTGGCGGCCGAAAGCGGCCGCGAGCAACGGCGCGACGGCGAGGACCGCCACGAGCACGACCCGCACCATCGTCTGGACGAAGGCGAACGTGCGGCCACGCACCTCGTCGGCGACCTCGAGGCCCAGCAGGGTGTAGCCGGTGACCCAGGCAACTCCCGCGAACGCGCCCAGGACGAGCGTGACGAGGACCGCGATCACCATGTTGGGGATCAGGGCCAGCAGCGCCAGCGACAGGCCCGCCACGCCGATGCTCAGGCCGAAGAGCCGGCGCCGGCTGAAGTCGGGCAGCAGCCGCGGACCGACGAACATGCCCAGCGCCAGGCCGAGGAACACCGTCCCGAACAGCAACCCGTAGCCCGGGTCGCCTGCGCCGAGGTCCGTGACGAACGTTCGGGCCAGCCCGATGACGGCGCCGCCGGCAGCGAACGCGCCGAGCATCCCGACGACCAGGCCGCGGACGAGCGGGGTCCGCCCGACGTACGTCCAGCCCTCGATCAAGGTGCGCCACACGCCCGGCGTCCGCACCCCGGGCGTCGACTTCTCCCGGGCCGGGATGTCGGTCAGCCGCAGGATCGTGGCGGCGCTGACCAGGAAGGTCGCGGCGTTGACGTAGAGCGCGAGCTCGACCTCGTCGATGGCGGGCAGCGGGTTGTCGAGGATGCCGGAGAGGAGGGCCAGCCCGGCGAAGATCGCAGCGGCGACGGGGGCCGAGCCGTACGTCGTGAAGAGGCTGAGCTGGTTGGCCGTCTCGAGCCGCTCGCGCGGGACGAGGTTGGGGATCGTCGCCTCCTTGGCGGGGATCCACACCAGGCTGGCGACCTCGATGAGCAACGTCGCAGCGAACAGCCACCACAGCGTGCCGACCAGCGGGATCGAGAGGAACAGGCCGAACCGCGCGACGTCGCAGACGACCATCGTCCAGCGACGGTCCAGTCGGTCGGCCACCACACCGGCCAGCGGCCCCACGATGATCGCCGGGGCGAGCCGCAGGATGAAGACACCGGCGATCGCGAGGTTGGCCGCTGCGTAGCCGTCCGCGGCCAGGCGCGGCGCGAGTGCGGTGAGGGCCAGCAGGCCCAGCCAGTCGCCGAGGCTGGACAGCGACAGCGCGGTCCAGAGTCGGCGGAAGGGTACGACCCGCAGGACGCCGCGCAGGTCGTGGTCGGGGCTGACGGCGGCCGCTGGCCGGGGCGCGTCTGCGGCGTCGCCGGGGCTTGTCACGGGGCCAGCGTAGCCATGACCGCGGACGTGACCGTCCCCCTCGTGCCCCGGTGCGTGGTTAGGCGTCGGGCTTCTTTGCCGTCGCCTTCTTCGCTGCTGGCCTCTTGGCCGCCGGCTTCTTCGCGGTCGCCTTCTTGGCTGCCCGCTTGCGGGGCGCGGGCCCCTTGGCCCGCTTCTCGGCCAGCAGCTCGGACGCCCGTTCGATGGTCACCGCCTCGACGGAGTCGGCCTTGCGGAGGGTCGCGTTCGTCTCGCCGTCGGTCACGTACGCCCCGAACCGGCCCTCCTTGACCACCACCGGCTTCCCCGAGGTCGGGTCGGTGCCGAGCTCGCGCAGCGGCGCGGCAGCGGCCCGCCTGCCCCGCTGCTTGGGCTGGGTGTAGATGGCGAGGGCCTGGTCGAGGGTGATGCCGAACATCTGCTCCTCGGTCTCCAGCGACCGCGAGTCCGAACCCTTCTTGAGGTAGGGCCCGTACCGGCCGTTCTGCGCCGTGATCTCCTCCCCCGTGGCCGGGTCAGCGCCGACCACCCGGGGCAGGGACAGGAGCCGGACGGCGTCCTCGATCGTCACGGTGTCCAGCGACATCGTCGACAGCAGGGAGCCCGTGCGCGGCTTCGCGCCCTTGGCAACATCGTCGGGCAGCACCTCCGTGACGTACGGCCCGTAGCGCCCCGCCTTGGCGACGACCGGCAGGCCGCTCTCCGGATGGCTGCCGAGGTCGCGCTCGCCGCTCGGCGCCGAGAGCAGCTCCTCCGCCTTCTCGACGGTCAGCTCGTCCGGCGCCAGGTCTTCGGGGACGGAGGCTCGCTGGGACGAGTCGTCGCCGTCGTTCCCGCGCTGCACGTACGGGCCGTACCGGCCGACCCGCAGCACGATGCCGTCGCCGATGTCGATGGTGTTGACCTCGCGCGCGTCGATCTCACCGAGACCGTCGACCAGGCTGCGCAGCCCGCCGTGCGCGACATCGGCCGCCGACCCCCCCGTGGTCCCGTTCCCGAAGTAGAACCGGCGCAGCCAGGCGACGCGCTGCTCCTGCCCGCCCGCGATGCGGTCGAGGTCCTCTTCCATCTCCGCGGTGAAGTCGTAGTCGACCAGCGACCCGAAGTGCTTCTCCAGCAGCGCGACGACCGAGAACGCCAGCCACGACGGCACCAGTGCCGACCCGCGCTTGGACACGTACCCGCGGTCGATGATCGTGCCGAGGATCGAGGCGTACGTCGACGGGCGCCCGATCCCGCGCTCCTCCAGGGCGCGGACCAGGGTCGGCTCGGTGTAGCGCGCCGGCGGCGACGTGGCGTGCCCATCGGGCTGCAGCGACACGACGTCCAGGCGGTCGCCCTGTGTCATCTGCGGCAGCCGACGCTCCCGCGTCGCGTCCTCCCCGCCGGAGGTGTCCTCGTCACGGCCCTCCTCGTAGGCCGCGAGGAAGCCACGGAAGGTGATCACCGTGCCGGACGTGGAGAACTCGGCGTCTGTATATGGGCTACCGTCGGTCGCGGTGGCCCCCATCCGCACCGTGACGGTCTGGCCCCGCGCGTCGGACATCTGCGACGCGACGGTGCGCTTCCAGATCAGGTCGTAGAGAGCGAGCTCGTCCCGGCTCAGCTCGGACGCCACCTGACCCGGCGTACGGAACGTGTCGCCCGACGGCCGGATGGCCTCGTGCGCCTCCTGCGCGTTCTTGACCTTGCGCTCGTAGCGGCGGGGGACGTCGGGGACGTACTCGGTGCCGTAGATCTCGCGGGCCTGTGACCGCGCGGCGTTCAGGGCGGCCTCGGACAGGGTCGTCGAGTCGGTGCGCATGTAGGTGATGTGGCCGTTCTCGTACAGCCGCTGGGCCAGGCGCATGGCGGTCTGTGCCGACAGCCGCAGCTTGCGGCTGGCCTCTTGCTGCAATGTCGAGGTCATGAACGGCGCGGCGGGCCGGCGGGTGTATGGCTTGTCCTCGACCGAGCGGACGGTGACGTCCTGCCCGTGGAGCGCGTCGGCGAGCCCGCGGGCCGACGGCTCGTCGAGGTGCACCCCGTCGAACCGGGGCCCGGGCCGGCCGTCGCTGCCGAAGTCGCGGCCGGTGGCGACCCGCCTCCCATCGACCTGCACGAGCCGGGCGTCGAACTGCCCCGCGGCGGCGGCCGGCTTCACCAGTGTCGCGGCGATGTCCCAGTAGGACGCGGAGCGGAAGGCGATGCGTTCGCGCTCCCTCTCGACCACGAGCCGGGTGGCGACCGACTGCACCCGCCCCGCTGACAGGCCCTGCCGGACCTTGCGCCACAGGACCGGCGAGACCTCGTAGCCGTAGAGCCGGTCGAGGATGCGCCGGGTCTCCTGCGCGTCGACCAGGCTCTGGTCGAGGTCACGGGTGCGTTCGACGGCCTCCTGGATGGCGTGGCGGGTGATCTCGTGGAACACCATGCGCCGCACCGGGACCTTGGGCTCCAGCACCTGCAGCAGGTGCCACGCGATGGCCTCGCCCTCGCGGTCCTCGTCGGTCGCGAGGAAGAGCTCGTCGGCCTGCTTCAGGGCGCGTCTGAGCTCGGCAACCTTCTTCTTCTTGTCCGCGTCGACGACGTAGTAGGGCTCGAAGTCCGCGTCGACGTCCACGGCGAACCGGCCGAACCTGCCCTTCTTCTCCTCGGCCGGGAGCTCGGAGGGCGTGGGCAGGTCGCGGATGTGCCCGATGCTGGCCTCGACCTCGAAGCCCGGCCCGAGGTAGCCCTTGATGGTCTTGGCCTTCGCGGGCGACTCGACGATCACCAGCCGGCGGGTGCCGGTCGGTGCCTGCTTCGTGTCTGCCTCGTCCGTCAAAGCCACGTGCCCTCTTCCTCGCTGTCCTGCGCATCCGCGGTCCGGTGTGTCCGTCCGGCCCCAGGATGCCAACCCGTGTCAAACGGATGGTTGTAGCACGCCGCTGCCCCATCGACCCCCGGGAACGATCACGAAGCGGTCAGACCTGGGCGACGCCGGCCTCGGCCTTCTCCTCGGCGACCGCGATGCTCTTGCGCTTGGAGAACACGACGGCGCCGACGATGACGCTGACGGCGACGACCGCCACGAGGACTCGCACGCCGGTGTTCGAGTCCTCGCCCACGGACAGCGACACGACGGCTGGTGCAATGAGCAGCGACACCAGGTTCATGACCTTGATGAGCGGGTTGATGGCCGGGCCGGCGGTGTCCTTGAACGGGTCGCCGACGGTGTCGCCGATGACGGTCGCGGCGTGCGCGTCCGAGCCCTTGCCGCCGTACGCGCCGTCCTCGACCATCTTCTTCGCGTTGTCCCACGCGCCGCCGGAGTTGGCGAGCAGGATCGCCATCAGCGTGCCAGTGGCGATGGCACCGGCGAGGTAGGAGCCGAGCGCGCCGACACCCAGCCCGAAACCGACGGCGATGGGGGCGAGGACGGCCAGCAGACCGGGGGTGGCGAGCTCGCGCAGCGAGTCGCGAGTGCAGATGTCGACGACCTTGCCGTACTCCGGCTTCCCGGTCCCCTCCATGATCCCCGGGATCTCGCGGAACTGCCGGCGCACCTCGAAGACGATGGCGCCGGCGGCGCGGGTCACCGCGTTGATCGCGAGGCTGGAGAACATGAAGACCACGGAGGCGCCGATGATCAGGCCAACCAGGTTCTTGGGGTCGGACACGTTCAGGACACCGGTGTACTCCAGGTTGCGCACCGTGTCGTCAAGCGCCGCACCGGTGTCGGCGACCGCCGTCTTCACCGAGTCCGTGAACGAGCCGAACAACGCGGTCGCGGCCAACACGGCGGTCGAGATCGCGATGCCCTTGGTGATCGCCTTGGTCGTGTTTCCGACCGCGTCGAGGTCGGTCAGCACGCGGGCCCCGGCCTCGTCGATGTCACCCGACATCTCAGCGATGCCCTGGGCGTTGTCGGAGATGGGGCCGAAGGTGTCCATGGCGACGATGACCCCGACCGTGGTCAGCAGGCCGGTGCCGGCCAGCGCGACGCAGAACAGGCCCAGCAGGACCGAGCCACCGCCGAGCAGGTAGGCACCGAAGACCGAGGCACCGATGAGGAGCGCGGTGTAGACCGCGGATTCCAGGCCGACCGTGAAGCCAGCCAGGATGACGGTCGCAGGGCCGGTCAGCGAGGTGCGGACGATGTCCTGCACCGGGCGACGCTTGCTCTCCGTGAAGTAGCCGGTGAGCAGCTGGATCAGGGAGGCAAGGGCGATACCGATGACCACAGCGCCGATGGCGAGCAGACGCGGGTCCTTGTCGCCGGCATCTTCGAGGACTCCGGCCGGGACGGCGGCGAGCTCCGAGAGCGACCCGGGCAGGTAGACGAACGCCGCGATCGCGCAGAGCACCGCTGAGATGCCCGCCGAGGTGAAGAAGGCGCGGTTGATGGCCTGCATCCCGCTCTTGTCGGTCGAGCGGAGCTTGGTCAGGAAGACGCCGATGATGGCTGTGATGACACCGATGGCCGGGACGATCAGCGGGAAGACCAGCCCCTCCTCACCGAACGCGGCCTTGCCGAGGATCAGAGCGGCGACGAGCATCACGGCGTAGGACTCAAACAGGTCCGCGGCCATGCCGGCGCAGTCGCCGACGTTGTCACCGACGTTGTCGGCGATGGTGGCAGCGTTCCGCGGGTCGTCCTCCGGGATGTTCTGCTCGACCTTGCCGACCAGGTCCGCGCCGACGTCGGCCGCCTTGGTGAAGATGCCGCCGCCGACGCGGATGAACATCGCGAGCAGCGCCGCTCCGAACCCGAAGCCCTCCAGCACGGTCGGCGCGTCACCCTCGAAGATGAAGACGACCGCAGACGCTCCGAGCAGGCCGAGGCCCACCGTGAGGAACCCGACCACGCCGCCGGTGCGGAACGCGATCTGCATCGCGTTGGCGGCTCCGTTGGCCTCGCGGGCGGCAGCGGCGACGCGCACGTTGGCTCGGGTCGCGAGCCCCATGCCGGCGTACGCGATGAATGCCGAGAACGAGGCGCCAACCAGGAAGAAGATCGAGCGGCCGACCCGGATCGACGTCTCGTCCGCCGGCAGCAGGGTCAGCAGCACCAGGGCGAGGACGGCGAACCCGGCCAACGTCCGGAACTGCCGGTTGAGGAACGCCGACGCGCCCTCCTGCACGGCTGTGGCGATGCTCTGCATCCGCTCCGTGCCCTGGGCAGCGGCCAGCACGTTGTTGCGCAGCGCGACGGCGAAGCCCAGAGCGACCAGGGCGATTGCCGCGACAACGACGACATAGCTGATGTTGGAACCGGTCAGATCGAGCGACTCGCCGCTGGCGGCAAGGTTGAGCCCCGACATTCGTCCTCCTAGTCGGGGGTGCGGCCCCTGCAACGGGGAGCACCCGGAACGAGCGTGCGCGCGAGGGAACCCCCTGGTGGACCCGGGAATCCGTGACTCGGAAGGGTCGACCCAGCGCGGGCGGAGTCTACGCAGGCGGTTCGAGGAAGCCCAAACCGCCCGCTCCGGGCGCGGCGGGACCTGCAGTCGTGCGGGTGGGCGGCGCGATCAGGCCGGCGTCGGCCAGGACATGCGCACGACGACGCCGCTCCCGTTGTCGAGATAGCCCTGCTCGACGGAGACGTCGTCCACCAGGCCGCTGATCACGGCCAGCCCCACGCTGGGAGGGACGACGTCGATGTCGAGGTCCGCGCTCTCCGCAAGGACTTCGAGGCCGGCGTCGTCGTCCGACGCGTCGTCACTGGGTGCCTCGTCGGCGACCGCGACCCGGAACGCGTCCGGGTCATCGACCAGCGTCACGGTCACCGGACGGTCCGGGCAGTGCCGCCGGTGCAGGTGCACGGCGCGCGAACACGCCTCGCCCACGGCGAGCCGGACCTCGTCCAGCACCGCCTCGTCGACCCCCGACCGCCGGGCGACGGCGGCCGCGACGAGACGAGCCGTACGCACGTGTGCAGGAAGGGCACTGAACCGGAGCTCGACCGTGGCCACGTCAACCTTCCTGGACCGGCTCGGATGGATCGGGGTCATTCGGTGGCGCTGACCGCCTCGTCGACAGTCGAGTGGATCGGGAACACCTTGGTCAGCCCCGTGATCCGGAAGATCTTGAGGATGCGCTCCTGCGTACACACGAGACGCAGGGAGCCGTCGTGCGCACGCACCCGCTTGAGGCCGCCGACGAGGACGCCGAGGCCGGTCGAGTCGAGGAAGTCCACCCGCTCCATGTCCACCACGAGGTGGTACTTGCCGTCAGCCACGAGGTCCACCAGCTGCTCGCGCAGCCGCGGGGCGGTGTAGACGTCGATCTCGCCGCCGACTTCGACGATGGTGCGGTCACCCTCGGTGCGGTTAGAGAGGGAGAGGTCCACAAAGTCCTCCTGCGAGAGAGCTGAGGTCGATCTCGTCCACGGTCCTGCCCGTCGACCGGTCGCATTCAACCACCTCGGCCGCGATGGGTCGCCCCTCCCGGCCCCTCCCGGCTCGGACGTCCCGGTCGGCCGCCGGTGGCAGACTGCGGGAGTGCCGCCCGACGCGCCACCGGCCGAGGCCTCAGCCACGCGG
>JBOGDX010000094.1:0-5829 GCA_050743225.1 Actinomycetes bacterium
GCCACCGGCTGCCTCTCTCGACCGCGAGCACCTGGCGCAGCGCCCGGGCGGGTGGACGGACCAGTCCAACGGAAAGGTCATCACCGGCAAGATGCGCCTTCTGCTGGAGGACCCCCCCCGGTAGCTGAGCCGAGACCAGACCATCCCCGACGCCCCCGCCACGGCGGGGGCGTCGAGCGTGCGGGGGGCTTCCGCCGGCCAGGACAACGCCGACCAAGACAACAAGGGAGACGTCAGGAACTCTTCAGCTCGACCGCAGAGGCTGGCCACATCCGAGAAAGGGAGGAGGCGAGGAAAGTGGCCAGCACCAGGATCCAGATCCAGAAGCAGGTTCGGGGCACCCAGCCCGCGCCGATCGACGTGCGGACGCCCGCCGGCCGCCGGCTTCCCTGGTAACTCGCGCTCCTCGCACGTTGCGCTACCGGGTCCCGATTTAGCGACCCGCGCCCGCGCCGCAAGTCCTAGGGTGAGCACCGTCGCGCACGCACGGAGCTGACATGGCAGGCGAGCAGCCTCCCCAGGAGGCGTTGGCGCAACCCGAGACCGGCTCAGCCGGCGCGCCCTGGCCGTTCCTGGAGTACCTGGACCAGGACGAACGGCGCGAGGCCGCCCTCGCCGCCGACGTCACGCGCGTGACCCTGGGGCGCGGAACCGAGGCTGATCTTTGTCTTCACGACCGCGAGGTGTCCCGGCTGCACGCCGTGCTGGAGCGCATCGCCGGCACCTGGACCGTGTGCGACGAGGGTCTGTCGCGCAACGGCACGTTCGTCAACGACGAGCGGGTCCGCGGCCGCCGGCGCCTCCACGACGGGGACCGCATTCGGATGGGCCGCAGCGTCCTCACCTTCCGCAAGCCCCGGCACTCGGTGGTCCAGGCGACCTGGGAGGCCTCCCTGTCCGACTTGCCAGCCCTTGATCACCCGGCCGGGCCGGGAGGCGGCGCGAGCCGGCGGGTGGTGTCGGACTTGGAGGTGATGGTGCTGGGGCCGGTCGGCGCCGTGCGCATGGGGCACCCGGCCCGGCTGAGCACGAAGGAGCGGGCCCTGGTGGCGATGCTCGCGATGCAGCCGGGCCGGGCGGTTCCCGCTTCCTCTCTGATCGACCGGCTCTGGGGTGCCGAGCCGCCGGAGACGGCAGTCAATGCCTTGCAGGTGCATGTGTCGCGGCTCCGGCGGGCACTGGGGCACGAGGCGGTCCGCACGGAACCGGTCGGGTACGCGCTCGCTATCCCGGTTGAGAACGTCGATGCGCTCCGGTTCGAGCGTCTCGTCCGCGACGGGACCGCTGCGCTGGCGGAGGGCGACCCGGAGCGGGCCGCGCGGTCGTTGCGGGACGCGCTGGCCCTCTGGCAGGGACCAGCGCTCGCTGACTGCGGCGACGCCGCGTTCGCCGCGGTCGAGGCCGCCCGGCTGGAGGAACGCAGGCTGCTGGCCGTTGAGCTGCACTTGGAGGCCGAGCTGGCGTGCGGCCGGGCTCGGGAGGTCGTCGACGAGCTGCGCGCGCTCGTGGCCCAGTACCCGTTCCGGGAGCGTCTGCAGGTCACCCTGATGACGGCCCTGCACCAGAGCGGACGCCGGGCGGACGCGCTCCAGGCGTACCAGCAGGCGCGCAGGCAGCTCGACGAAGAGCTCGGTCTGGAGCCAGGGCCCGAGCTGCAGCGGCTGCACCTCGCCGTCCTTGCGAACCATCCGCACTCGGCCCCGCCATCGCCGCGTTGACCTACCCGAGATCGGGGGTGGCGCGGGCGACGATGGCGGCGGTGTCCACACCGGCAGGCAGCGTGCCGAACGCCAGCCCGCGGTCGCCCGGCTCCAGGCGGGAGGCGCAGAACGCGTCCACGACGTACGGCGGGGAGTGCCGGGCGAGCAGCGAGCCCTGGAGCACCAGCGCCATCAGCTCGACCAGGCGGCGGGCGCCCGCCTCCTCGACCGTCGTCAGCTCCTTGCCGAGCCGGTCCAGCGCCGCGTCCAGGCGACGGTCGGCACCGCGGGCGGTCTCGGCCTCGGCGACGAACGCCTCCAGCGTCGCCGGCTCGCGGGCCAGAGCCCGCAGCACGTCGAGCGCGTTGACGTTCCCGGAGCCCTCCCAGATCGAGTTCAGCGGCGCCTCTCGGTAGAGGCGCGGCATGCCGCTCTCCTCGACGTAGCCGTTGCCGCCCAGGCACTCCAGCGCCTCCCCGACGAGAGCGGGGGTCCGCTTGCACACCCAGTACTTGCCGACGGCCACGGCGAGCCGGCGCAGGTCGCGCTCGCCGGTGTCGAACGCGTGCGCCAGGCGCATCGCGAGCAGCGTCGCCGCCTCGGACTCGAGCGCCATGTCGGCGAGCACGTTGCGCATTAACGGCTTCTCGGAGAGCGGCCCGCCGAACGCGGTCCGATGGCGGGCGTGGTGCGTGGCCTGGGCGACGGCCTGGCGCATCAACGCCGTCGAGCCGAGCACGCAGTCGAGCCGGGTCGCCGAGACCATCTCGATGATGGTCGCGACCCCCCGCCCCTCCTCGCCCAGCCGGCGCGCCCACGTGCCGTCGAGCTCGATCTCCGACGACGCGTTCGACCGGTTGCCGAGCTTGTCCTTGAGGCGCTGGATGCGGAAGACGTTGCGGGCCCCGTCGGGCAGCACCCGGGGCACCACGAAGCAGGTCAGCCCCCCGGGCGCCTGGGCCAGGACGAGGAAGACGTCGCACATGGGCGCCGAGCAGAACCACTTGTGCCCGGTCAGCAGGTACTCGCCGTCGGCCGCCAGCGGCTCCGCCCGGGTGGTGTTCGCCCGAACGTCGGATCCGCCCTGCTTCTCGGTCATCCCCATGCCGGCCAGCAGCCCGGCCTTGTCGGACGCCGGGCGCAGCCCGGGGTCATAGGCAGGTGCGGACAGGCCCGGTTCCCACACGGCCGCCACGGCCGGGTCAACGCGCAGCGCGGGTACGGCGGCGTAGGTCATCGACACCGGGCAGCCGTGGCCCGCCTCGACCTGTGACCAGACCACGAAGCCGGCCGCCCTCCGCAGGTGCGCGCCGATTCCCGGGGAGGGCGACCACGGCGCCGCGTGCAGCCCGGACTCCACCGCCACCGTCAGCAGCTCGTGCCATGCCGGGTGGAAGTCGACCTCGTCGACGCGGTGGCCGTACCGGTCGTGCGTCCGCAGGACCGGTGGGTGTGCGTTGGCCTCGGCTCCCCAGCGCTGGGCACGCTCCGACCCGGCGAGCCGGCCCAGGGCCGACAGCTCCCCGACGAGCGCCGGCCCGGCGTACGCCTCGAGCGCCTGCACCAGCGCGCGGTCGCTCCCCAGGACGTCGTGGCCGACCAGCGGCGGCGGTTGGTTGGTGACTTCATGGGTCGCAGCGCTCACGTGGCCTACCGTATTGCCGTGGCCGCGGAGACCGTTGGGGGCGAGCAGCCGCGGTTGTCGCTGGTTGCCCGCGCCCGCGGCGTGCTCTGGCGACTCACGAAAGAGACGACGGCGGTCTGCTTCCGCTACCGGGTGACCGGGCTGGCGGCCGAGGCCGGCTTCTTCGCGCTGCTGTCGCTGCCCCCGCTGATCCTCGGCCTGGTCGGCTCGATCGCCGTCGTCGGCCGGTGGGTCGGCCAGGACGTCGTCGAGGAGGTTCAGGACCGCATCCTCGACGGCTCGCGGGAGATCTTCACCTCCGAGGTCGTCACCGACGTCATCGAGAAGACACTGCGAGACGTCTTCGAGGCCGACCGCTTCGACCTCATCTCGATCGGCTTCCTGATCGCCCTGTGGTCGGGGTCGCGCGCCCTCAACGTCTTCATCGACACCTGCTCGATCATGTACGGCCTGGGCGGCAAGCGCGGCATCATCCGCACGAGGGCGCTGTCGTTCAGCCTCTACGTCGTCGTCCTGCTCGTCGGCATCGTGGTCATCCCCCTCGTCCTGGCGGGACCGACGCTGCTCGGCCGGATCCTGCCCGAACAAGTCGACTTCCTCGACTCGTTGTACTGGCCGGTCGCGACCCTGCTGTCCTTGGTCTCGCTCACGTCGCTGTACCACATCAGCGTCCCGGTGCGAACGCCGTGGCGCCGGGACATGCCCGGTGCGGTGCTGACGCTGACCATCTGGTACCTCGGCAGCTTCCTGGTCCGCTGGATCATCGGGCTCAGCGTCGGCGGTGCCTCGATCTACGGGCCGTTGGCGACGCCGATCGTGCTGCTCATCTGGCTCTACGTCATCTCGATCGCGGTGCTCATCGGGGCCGCGCTCAACGCCGCGGTGGAGAAGGAGTGGCCGCGGCGCGAGTTCATCGAGGCGCGGGCCTCCCGGATGCCGGCTCCCGCCGGGCCCAAGCAGCGCCCCGGGTTCGAGACCGGCGAGGTGGAGCTGCCCCCGAACCGCACCCCGGGCAGCAGCCCGCTCGAGCCGGCCAGAAACCCGCTGGCTCCGGTGAGCAAGCGCCGCTAGCGTCACCTCCGGTCCCGTCCCGCCGCACCCGAGGAGGTCGTCATGCCTGTCGCCGACGCCGCACGCGTCCTCCCCGGTGCCCGCTAGTCGCTGACCCCAGCTCCGCAGGGCACCTCCCACTCTCCTGAAGGGCCCTTCGTTGAGCACGATCGACCTCACGTCCCTCGGCTGGGACGACTCCCGCACCACCGACTTCGCGCCGTACGCCACCGACCACCGACCCGCCCGGATCAGTCGGGTCGACCGCGGTGCCTGCGACGCGCTCGGTGCCGACGGGCCGTTGCGGCTCACCCTGTCCGGGTCGCTGCTGTCTGCCGGCGCCGCCGACCCGGTCAGCAATCCCTGCGTCGGCGACTGGGTCGCCGCCCGCGCGTGGCCCGACGGCCGGACCACCGCCGAGGCGGTGCTGACCCGCCGTACCGCGTTCGTCCGAGCCGCCGTAACACCCGGCGTCTCCTACGGCCAGGTGCTCGCGGCGAACGTCGACCTCGCCGTGGTCGTCGAGGGGCTGCACCCCGAGCCCGACACGGGGCGGATCGAGCGGCTGCTGGCCCTGGCGTGGGACAGCGGCGCGACCCCGCTCGTCGTCCTGACCAAGGCCGACCTGGTGCCCGACGCGTCGCATGTGCGCGCCGACGTCGCCGCGGCAGCACCGGGGGTCGACGTCCTCACCCTCAGCGCCGGGACGGGGGAGGGGATGGAGGGCATGCGGACGTACGTCCACCCGGGCCGGACGCTCGCCCTGCTCGGTGCCTCGGGTGCCGGCAAGTCGACGCTGACCAACGCGCTCTCCGGCACGACGGTCATGGCGACCCGGGCGCTGCGGGCCGACGGCAAGGGCCGGCACACGACCGCGCACCGCGAGCTCGTCCTGCTGCCCGGCGGAGGCCTGGTCGTCGACACGCCGGGACTGCGCAGCGTCGGCCTGACCGACGTGAGCGAGTCGCTCGATCTCGTCTTCGCCGACGTGGAGGCGCTGGCGGAGCAGTGCCGGTTCGCCGACTGCGGGCACGACACCGAGCCGGACTGTGCGGTGCGCGAGGCCCTGGACAGCGGCGACCTGCCCGAGCGCCGGTGGGAGAGCTACCTCAAGCTGCAGCGCGAGGCCCGCTGGATGGCGATGCGACACGACGCCCGCCTGCGAGCGGAAGAGCGGGCCCGGTGGAAGCGCATCCACAAGTCGGTCCGGTCCAGCGGCCGGATCCGCCCGTGAGGCGCCCGGTCACGTCAGCCGTCCCGTGTCGTTCCAGCGCTGGATGACCGGCGTCTCCCGTTCGTAGCCCAGGACCGACACCGACGCGGTCGACAGCCGCAGGTGGGCGCCGACGGTCACGTCGAGCCCGAGCCAGCGGGCGGCCAGGACCCGCGAGAAGTGGCCGTGCGAGAACGCCAGAACCGGCCCCTCTGCCGACC
>JBOGDX010000094.1:5839-8572 GCA_050743225.1 Actinomycetes bacterium
CCCGACGGCGTACGTCCTCGGCGGTCTCACCACCCAGCGGGCCGTCGGCCCACACGGTCCAGCCCGGGCGGTCCTCCCTGATCTGCGCGGTCGTGCGGCCCTCGTCCTCGCCGTAGTCCCACTCGACGAGGTCGGCGAGCACGTCGGCCTCGGGATAGCCGGCCAGGGCGGCGGTACGACGGGCCCGCTGCCGTGGACTGGTCACCACCCGGGCGAACACGCAGCCGGCCAGCCGGTCGGCAAGCCGCCTGGCGGACGTCTTGCCCTCGGACGTCAGGTCGAGGTCGGTCCGGCTGGTGTGCCGACCGTCCGCGCTCCACTCGGTCTCACCGTGGCGCACCAGCCACAGGGTCGCGACCGGCCCGTCGTCGCGGATGGCGGCGGACACAGACGCCACGGTATCCGTTGGTCTAGGAAGGACCCATGGGCGAAACCAACGTGGACGCGGTGGTCATCGGGATGGGCCCGGGCGGTGAGGAGGTCGCCGGCCGGCTCGCCGAGGCCGGGCTGTCCGTGGTCGGCGTCGAACGCGAGCTGGTCGGCGGTGAGTGCCCCTACTGGGGGTGCGTGCCGAGCAAGATGATGATCCGCGGGTCGACGCTCATCGCCGAGGCCCGCCGCCTCGACGGCTATGCCGGGTCGAGCACGGCCGAGCCCGACCTCGGTCCGGTGGGCCGGCGGATCCGCGCCGAGGCCACCGACGACTGGGACGACACGGTCGCGGCGGATCGGTTCGAGGGCAAGGGCGGGCGGCTGGTCCGCTGGTCGGCGCGGCTGGACGGACCGGGGCGGGTGGCCGTGGGCGACGAGGTCTTCGTCGCGTCGCGCGCCGTGGTCGTCGCATCGGGCTCCGAGCCCGTCGTACCCCCGATCGACGGTCTGGCCGACGGCCGCTACTGGACCAACCGCGAAGCCGTGTCGGCGACGGCGGCCCCGGCATCTCTCGTCGTGCTCGGCGGGGGATCTGTCGGCGCGGAGCTGGCGCAGATGTTCGCCCGGTTCGGCTCGCGCGTCACGGTGGTGGAGGCGGCCGAGCGGATCCTGGCGCCCGAGGAGCCGGAGGCCGCCGAGGTCGTGGCGGCCGCGATGCAGGAGGACGGCATCGAGCTGCGCACCGGGGCGAAGGCGGTCCGGGTGGCCCGCATGGGCGCCGAGCTGGTGGTCGAGCTCGCGGACGGCACGTCGGCGCGCGGCGCGGAGCTCCTGGTGTCCGTCGGGCGGGCCGCGCGCGTCAAGGAGCTGGGCGTCGACACGGTCGGGCTGGACCCGGCTGCACGGGCGGTCGAGGTCGACGACCGGATGCGCGCCGGCGAGCGGTTGTGGGCAGTGGGCGACGTGACGGGGGTCGGCGCCTTCACCCACATGGCGATGTACCAGGCCGGCATCGCGGTGGCCGACATCCTGGGCACGGAGTGCGAGGCGGCGGACTACCGCGGGCTGGCGCGGGTGACGTTCACCGACCCGGAGGTGGGCTCGGTGGGGCTCACCGAGGCATCCGCGCGGGACAGGGGCCTGTCGGTCCGTACCGGCGTCGGACAGGTCGCGAGCTCGGCCCGCGGCTGGATCCACGGGCCGGGCGGCAACGGCGTGATCAAGCTGGTGGAGGACGTCGACGCCGGGGTCCTGGTGGGCGCCACCTCCTGCGGTCCGTGGGGCGGGGAGGTGCTCTCGATGCTGACCCTGGCGGTGCACGCCCGGGTGCCGGTCACCTCGCTGCGGACGATGATCTACGCCTACCCGACGTTCCACCGCGGGGTGCTGGACGCCCTGACCGACCTGCCCGCCTGACCGGCTACTGCCAGCCCGCCTCGATGACCACGAAGTCGTTCCAGCGGATGCAGCCCTCCATCTCGTCCTCGGACAGCGTGCCCTCCCAGCTCGCCGCATCCGTCTCCTGCTCGGCCTTGAGCCCGGCGCCCTGAGAGGCGTTGTCGCCCAGGTAGGTGCCGTGCCGCTGCAGCGTGCGAGCGATCACCAGTGCCGCGGGGGAGCAGTCGCGGCGTGACAGGTCCACGTCCGGGCCGACGGCGATCCGGGTCCCGGCCGCCCCCCATCCGTGCTTGCCGGACTCCTCGCCGACCATCGGGTGCACGTGCCCCGCCGAGCTGTCCGTCTCGACGAAGAACATGTGGAGCACGTGGCCCAGGTCGCCGTTCGTTGCCTGGGCGTAGGCCATGAGGTCGCGGCGGATGACCATCGCATCCGGGATCGCGCCCCGGGAGCGGAAGTTGACGCGGGAGTCCGCCAGGGGGTTGCGCAGGTCCAGGCCGTTCGAGTCGTGCTCGAACAGGCCCGCCGCGCCGACCCTGATCACGTTGCCGCCGACGTCTCGCGCCTTGGCCCCCCAGATCGACCAGCCCGAGGCCCGGTCGACGACGACGAACGGGGAGTCCGACGTACGCGTCAGCGCCTCGCCCAGCCACTCCGGGGCGTGGAAGCCTTCCCTGCGCAGGACGGACACCTCGGGGGGCACCCGGCCGGCGAGCCGCCACACCGGGTCCGACGCCCGCCCCTCGGCGTACACCGTGCCCCACCGGTTGGCGCCGACGCCGCGGATCACCGGGTAGTCGAGCCGGTCCTGGTCCGAGTGGGCCCGCATGAACACCCGGAACGACCTCGTGGCCGCGCGGTCGACCGGCGCGTCCTGCAGGGTCGAGCGGAAGAACGAGTCCGCGGAGTACGGCAGGAACGGCCGGCCGTCCGCGACCGCCGGGAGCCCTGCCTTGGGGGAGT
>JBOGDX010000095.1:0-8527 GCA_050743225.1 Actinomycetes bacterium
TGGTGGCGCTGTCCACCCTGCTCGGACTCGACGACGAGCCGGGTGAGCTGGCCGGGCACGGCCCGATCACCGCCGCGGTGGCCCGCCGGATCGCCGCCGAGGGCACCTGGCGGCGGCTGCTCACCGACCCGGTCACCGGACAGCTGGTGGCCATGGGGAGCGAGCGCTACGAGCCGCCGCAGGAGATGCGGGACGCGGTGATCGCCCGGGACAAGACCTGCCGGGGCCCGGCTGCCGGATGCCGGCCGACCGCTGCGACCTCGACCACCGGGTGCCGCACCCGCACGGGCGCACCGAGCCGGCCAACCTCGACCCCGCGTGCCGGCGCGAGCACCGGATCAAGACGCTGACCGACACCGTCGTGGAGTCCGACGGCGCCGGCGGGCTGTGGATCACCCTGCCCTCCGGGCGGCGCTACCACCGACCCGCCGAACCCCTCCTCGACCACCCCGGACTCGTCCCACCACCGGCCGGCCAGCACGGCGAACAACCCCCCGACGACCCCGACCCCCCAACCGACGAGCTCGACGAGCCACCGTTCTGAGGGTGACCACCCCTGCTGACCGCGGGTCAGCCGATGGAGCGCACCAGCGCGACGGCGATGACGGTGTAGACGGCAAGAGACACGGCGAGGGCCAGCAGCCACCAACGGACGGTGGTGCTCCGTGATGGCTCGACGGCTGCCGGGCGGTCGCCGACCGGCTGGAGAAGCTTGACTCGTCGCCCGTCCGCGCCGGTGTGGGGAGCCTCGGCACCATGTCGTCCAGCCGATCCGCTGGCCGCCCGCTCGGCCGAATTTCCGGCCGCCTGGTCCTGGTCCGCCATGAGGCCCCCTCGGCCTGCGCGGACCGCTCCCTGAGGGCGGTCCGGTCTGGTTCGTGCCGCGGCCAGCGTAGCCCACCGCCGAGGGTGTTCTCGACGGACACGCACCCGGCCTCAGCGGTGGCCGGCGGATCTGTCCTCGGCCGGTTCGGCCGGTTCCGCGGGCTCGGCCGGCTGGCGCCGCCTGCGCGGTCCGGTGACGGCCTTCTTCAGCAGGTGCGTCAGCGGCGGCTCCGCGCCAGCGGGCACCGCCCGCCGGTAGACCAGCGCCCACAGCACCGGCCCGATCACGGCGAGCGCCACCAGCACGGCGACGAGCGTTCCGGTGTCGGCGTCGAGCAGCTTGAGCCCGGATGCGAGCAGCACGACGACGAGGGCACGTCGGACGATGCCACCCGGCGCGCTGCTGGACACCAGCGCGCCGAGGTACACGCCGGGCAGGGCGCCGATGAGCAGGGAGGCCGTGAGGTCGAGCCGGAAGTCGCCGAACAGCAGGTGACCGAGCGAGGCCGACGCGACCAGAGGCACCGCCTGCACGAGGTCGGTGCCGACCAGTTGGCCGGCCCGGATCGTCGGGTAGAGCAGCAGCAGCGCCACGATCATCAGCGAGCCGGAGCCGACCGAGGTCATGCCCACGACGAGTCCGCCGAGGATGCCGACGCACAGGGTCGGCAGTGGACGTACGCGCACTCCCTCGACGGGGACCTCGACCTCTTCGCCGGCGGCCACCGCCGCCTTGCGCAGCTGGGTCTTGCGCAGGTCGATCAGCGCCTTGGCCACCATCGCGCCGGCAGCGAAGAGCAGCGCGATCCCGAGGCTGGTCTTGACGACGTCCTGGGTCTGCTCGCCGTTGCCGATCCATCGCAAGAGCAAGACGCCTAGGAAGGCCGACGGGACCGACCCGATCACCAGCCACTTCACCAGGCCGCGGTTCACGGTGCCGCGGCGGGCGTGGACCACTCCCCCGACCGGCTTCATGATCATGGAGGCGACGAGGTCGCTCGAGACGGCCGCCAGCGGCTGGACGCCGAAGAGCAGGATCATCATCGGCGTCATCAGGGCGCCGCCGCCCATGCCGGTCAGGCCGACGACGAAGCCCACGAAGAGGCCGGCGATGGCAATCGCCCACCAACTCGGGTCCACGCGTCAACCCTCTCTGATCATTCCTCAACCTTCTCGGTGGAGAAAGACTAACGGTGATCCGGAGGGGGCGGTGCCGGGATGTCCTTGGCGGCTGACGGGTCCCTGCGCACCTTGAGCAGGCTCGCCACGGTGGTGACGGCGAGCGTGACCAGGATCACGCCAAGGGAGACCAGGATCGGGATCTCGGGGATCGACTCGATGTGCTCGCCGCCGTTGATGAAGGGCAGCTCGTTCTCGTGCAGCGCCTCCATGACGAGCTTGACGCCGATGAAGCCGAGGACGACCGAGAGGCCCAGGCTGAGGTAGACGAGGCGCTGCAGCAGGCCGCCGATGAGGAAGTAGAGCTGGCGCAGGCCCATCAACGCGAACACGTTGGCGGTGAAGACGAGGTAGGGCTCCTTGGTGAGCCCGTAGATCGCGGGGATGGAGTCCAGCGCGAAGAGCAGGTCGGTCGTTCCGAGCGCGAGGATCACGATGAACATCGGCGTGATCAGGCGCTTGCCGTCGACCGTGGTGAGCAGCTTCACGCCCTGCCACTCCTGGGTGGCCGGGAACCGGTGCTCGACCCACTTGAGCAGCCGGTTCTCCTCGTAGTCCTCCTCGCCGGACTCCCCCTGGGTCGCCAGCTTGATGGCCGTGTAGATGAGGAAGGCGCCGAAGACGTAGAAGACCCAGCTGAAGTTCTGGATGGCCGCGGCGCCGAGCGCGATGAAGATGCCACGCATCACCAGCGCGAGGATGATGCCGACAAGCAGAGCCGTCTGCTGGTACTGCCTCGGCACACCGAACTTCGCCATGATGATGACGAAGACGAAGAGGTTGTCGACGGAGAGGCTGTACTCGGTCAGCCAGCCAGCGTAGAACTCGCCTGCGTATCGCCCGCCGGAGAAGGCCAGCACCCCGAGGCCGAAGACGATCGCGAGCCCGACGAAGAACGAGATAGCGATCGTGCACTCGCGCATCGACGGCTCGTGCGGGCGGCGCCCGATGATGAACACGTCGACCGAGAGCATGCCGACGAGCACGACGATGCTTACGATCCAGACCCAGGTGGGGACATTCACGGGTTTCGGTCCTCCGGCGTACGTGAGATGGCCGGAGGTCTCTTCCGCCCGCCGCTCCTGCTGCTACGCCGGGCCGGCCCCGCCGGGCGTCAGCCCGTGGCGGGCGTGGCCGTGATGACGACGGAACCGCGAAGGAATACTCCCCTCCACGTCCACGCCAGTGTTGCTCACCGGGTTCGAGAGCCCAACACCGGGCACTCGGTCAGGCGGTGCACCTGACGCTCGCCGACAGCAGGATCAGACCGAGGAAGTCGGGCGGCTCTGCGTGCGTGAACGTTAGCCTCGCGGGAACAAGCAGCGACCACGTCCGCGAGAACGTCGTGGGGGGAGCCGACGAACCCAAGTTGACGATCTCTGTGTTAGCCCCGAACTGCACGGCGACTCTGTTCGCATCTCCCCGCGTGCTGCCAGCGAGCACGAACTCCACCACATATGTCCCGGCCCCGAAGGTCGCGATCGACTCGATCCGAGGCTGGCCAGGGGCTCCGCCGCTGCCGTCCGTGTCGATGTAGAGCCCGTTGCCGGGATAGAAGTCGAAGAAGCCGTTGCCGATGACGTCGACCGAACCGCTCGTGACGGTGAAGCCGTCGAGGTTTCCCGTGGCGTTGAGCCGGGCGGGGCCAGCGTTGTCGAAGTCGGTGAAGAAATCCGGTCCGCATCCGGGTGGGCTGCTGGCTGCGTGGACCTGCCCGAGCGTCGTCACGGCGGGCGCCGACCACACGAGGGCAGATCCGATGCCCGCGTTGCGGATGAACCGCCGCCGGTCGATGCCCTGCTCGAGATCCGTCATGACCGCCCCCATCGCCCGTGGAAATGAAACACCGGAGCGAACATACGGGCGGGGTGGGCGCCGCAGCCTCCCCCATTCGCCGTAGTTTCCCTAGTGCACCTCTCGGCGTGGCAGCGGACGAGCGGGAACGCCGGCGACGACTGTTCCCGGAGGAACGTCGTCGAGAACCACGGCGCCGGCCCCGACGACCGCTCCTGCGCCCACCCGGACGCCCTGGATCACCGTGGCACCCGCCCCGACCCACACGTCGTCCTCGAGGACGACGGCCCCGCATATGCGGGCGCCAGGCCCGACAGTGACGAAGTCGCCGAGCACGGCGTCGTGGCTGACCGAGCTGGCGACGTTGAGGTGGCTGTGCCGCCCGATCCGTACTCGCGTTGTGACCGCCACCTGCGGCCACACGACGACCCCGCCCGCGAGCTCGATGTCCGAGCCGATGACGGCCGAGGGGTGCACGAGGGTCGCAGCCTCAGCGCGGCACTCGTCTGCTCGGGCCGCCACATCCCGTCGATGCGCGGGATAGCCGAGGGCCGCCACGTACGAAGGGCGCGGGTCCGCCGAGCCGAGCCAGTCGACTCCGCCGAGGTGACGCGTTCCGAGCGCGCTCAGCGAATCGGGGTCGGGCGCCCCGTCGTCCAAGACCCCCACGACCTCGGCGCCGGACGCGAGGGCGACAGTCAGCGCCTCGCGCCCGTGCCCACCGGCGCCGATCACCACCACTTGCGAGCTGATCACGCCCCCGATCATGCCGTCAGTCGGTAATCTGCCGCGGGTCGTCGTCTCACCTGGGGGGTCGGAGTGTCGCTGAACGTCGTGGTGACGGGAGGCGCCGGGTTCATCGGGTCCAACCTGGTCCGCGATCTGACCAGCGCCCCCGACGTCGCCCAGGTGGTCGTGGTCGACGACCTGTCCACCGGGGACCTCGACAACCTCGCCGGCCTGGACGTCGACGTGCGGAAGGGCAGCATCCTCGATGGTGCCCTGTTCGACTCGGCTCTCGCCGGTGCGGACGCCGTCGTCCACCTCGCGGCCGTACCCTCCGTGCCCCGCTCCGTCCTCGACCCGGTCATGTCACATGCGGCCAACGCGACCGGGACCCTCGAGGTACTCCAGGCCGTACGCAGGGCAGGTGGCCCGCATCTGGTCGTCGCGTCGTCTTCCTCCGTCTACGGCGCCAACCCGACACTGCCCAAGAGCGAGGCTATGCGGACCGCACCGCTGAGCCCCTACGCCGTGAGCAAGCTCGCGGGCGAGGCGTACGCGCTCGCGTTCGCCCACTGCTACGGCCTGGACGTGCTGGCGCTGCGGTTCTTCAACGTCTTCGGCCCGATGCAGGCGGCCGGCCATGCCTACGCCGCGGTCGTGCCCGCGTTCGTCGACGCTGCGCTCGCCGGCCGGCCGCTGCCCGTTCACGGTGACGGCGAGCAGACCCGGGACTTCACGTACGTCGGGACGGTGACCCGGGTCATCGGGGAGGCGCTGCGCGGCAGGGTCTCCCATGTCGACCCGGTCAACCTTGCCTTCGGCACGCGCACCAGCCTCAACGACCTCATCGGCCGGCTGGAGCTGCTGCTCGGCCACTCGGTGCAGCGCGAAACCCTTCCGGCAAGGGACGGCGACGTGCGGCACAGCCAGGCTGACAACACCTGTCTTCGGTCGTTGTTCCCCGTCGTCGAGCCGGTCGACCTCGACGACGGCCTTGCCGCGACCGTCGCGTGGTTCCGCGGTGGATGACACCACCCTGACCCGCAGTACGCCGCTCTTCCTGATCGCGCTCCTGATCTGTTGGCTGCTCATGACCAGCACCGACGGGCGTGGCGACCCCTGGCCGGTCGTCGGCGCGGCGGCAGTGGCGGCGGTCGCCTTCGTGCTGGGCCAGCTCGTGCCTGGCCCAGTGCGGCCCTGGGTGGCGGTCGCCATCGGCGCAGTGGCGATGGGTGCCGTCCTGCTGGGCGACGGACCGCTGGACTTCGTCACCAGCGGACCCCTCGGCTACGCCAACGCCAACGCGGCCCTCGCGGCCCAGGCCACAGCGGCGTTCGGTGTGGCCGCGACCGGCGGTCTGCGTTCGTTACGACTCGTGGCCCTGGCGGGCGCTGCTGCCGGCCTGGTCACCTGTGCGCTGATCGGCGCCGTGGCGGCTGCCGCCGGCGCAGTCCTCGTCCTCGTGGCGCTGGGTGCGACGTCGATGCGGTCAGATCGTGCCCAGCAAGCTTCGATTGCTCTCAGCCTCGCCGTCGTGGTCGGTGCGTCGGCGTTGTCGTTCGTGGTCGGAGCACTGGGTGCGTCGCCCGACGTGGCTCGGCTGGTCAGCGAACGACGTGTGTCGTTGTGGACGGACGGCGTGACGGCGCTGCGAGAAGACCCCGTGGTCGGCGCGGGAGCGCGCGGGTTCCCCTCGGTCTCTCCGACGGCGGCCGGTGACCCGGACACCCGGGAGGCGCATGCCGAGTTACTGCAACGCTCCGCGGAGAACGGACTCATCGGTGTGGGGCTGGAGGGCGCTGCAGTGGCGTCGGTCTTCGTGGGGCTCGCCCGACGACGAGATGCGGTCGCGACCGTCGGCGTCGCTGGAATGGCGGCGCTGTGGGCCAACGCCGGCGTCGACTGGGTCCTCGCCTTCCCCAGTGTGCTCGGCACGGGCTGTCTGGTCGTCGGTCTGGCCGCGCCGCAGGGAGCTGTCAGAAGAGCTCGACGTCGCCCAGGCTGAGCCGCCATTCCGGCGCCGGCGGCGGCTCGGTCGAGATCTGCCGGGCGACCAGCAGCGGGCCAAGTCTCGGGACGACGACCCCACAGCCCGCACCTCCCGGTAGCGCGAGCGCATAGCTCGCGCCGGCGCGGCGAGCCAGAGTGCTCACCAGTCTTCGGGCGGCGCGACGGTCGGGCACTGCCAGCTCCGCAACCGTGGCCTCGACGGCAGTCCCCCGGCGACGCATCCGAACGACGGCGATGCCCTCGGCCGGATCCGTCGACAGCCGCACCACGCGGTACCGCAGCTCCGGGTGACCGGAGTAACGCCAGCGCAGGTAGCCCGCGCTTCTCCGGGTTCGGAGCCCGGTGCCTGGCGCCGACTCGAGTGCCGCGACGGCGTCGTCGTCCAACCCGTCGCCGGCCGGGACGCCGATGTCGGTCGGAAGCGACTCGAGCTCGGACGGGACTCGGTTGCGGGCCATGGCGAACGCCCCGGTGACGCCCACTGCGTGCACCCGAACCGGGAGCTTGCTCACGGGCTGCCACCCCATGGACAGGTAGCCAGGCCGGGACTGGTCGTTGGGTGTGTTGAACACGAAGTCGACACCCTCGGCAGCAAGGTCGTCGAGCGCAAGCAAGGTCAGACGCCGGAACAGTCCGCGACCTCGGTAGTCGGGGTGGGTGACGGTGTCGACGGCACGGACCGCTATTCGCGGGCCGTCGTCGCTGTCGAAGCACCACCGCAGGAAGACCCGGACCCCGACGACGCGTCCATCGTCCTCCGCCACCCACGTCGGAGATGGCCCGGCCGGGTTGTCGACGTGCTTCCACCGCCACATCCGGGCGGCCGCATCGTCACTGCCCCAGCCCATGACCGAGCCGACGAGATCCAGGACGTCGGTCTGGTCCTCCGGTGTGGCGGCGCGCAGCGTCAGCTCTCGGGTGGTCATCGGGCCGACACCTCGCAGACGGGCTGGCCGGCATCCACCCGGGCGCCGGGGTCCGACCAGCGGTCCAGCCAGGCCTGCAGCATCAGGACGGCCCACAGCGGGTACGTGTGGTCGGCCCGGCCGGACAGGTGCTGACGCCAGACCCGGGCCACCGGCTCCGGGTCGACGAAGCCGTGCCGACCAAGGGCGCCGGGACCGAGCAAGTCCTCGGCCCATCCACGCAACGGGCCTCGGAGCCACTGGCCGATCGGCGGGTCGAAGCCGAGCTTCGGCCGGTCGACCAGTTCGTCAGGGACGTAGTGCCGGAGCACCTCGCGCAAGACCCACTTCCCGCGGCCGTCGCGCACCAGGGCGCCGTCAGGCAGACTCCAGGCCCACTCGACCAGACGGTGGTCGAGCAGCGGGACCCGCGCCTCGAGCGCCACGGACATGGTGGCCCGGTCGACCTTCACCAGCATGTCGTCCGGGAGGGTCACCATCTGGTCCCGGAGGACGAGGTCACGCAGCTCGTCGCCGGGTGCAACGACGGATGCCGGGGTCACCCCGAGCACCGGCGGCTCCGGCCAGACCGTCGCGAGCGCAACCCAGGCCGGACCCGGGGTGCCGGCTGCCAGCACTGCGCCGGCGCGGTGCACCTTGCTCGCCAGGTCAGGTACCTGGCGCAAGGCAGGCAGCCTGCCGAGGGGCCCCGCGAGGCGCGCCCACACGTCGTAAGGGACGGAGGTGGCCGCCCTCCCGAGCGTCCGCCGCGTCCGCGGCGAGAGCCGACGGCCCTTGTCGAGCACGCCTTGGAGTGCCGCGTAGCGGTTGTATCCGGCGAACACCTCGTCGCCGCCGTCCCCGCTGAGGGCGACGGTGACGTGCTCGCGGGTGAGCCGCGCGAGGAGCATGACCGGCAACCCGGACGGGTCGGCGAACGGCTCGTCGTAGACCCGGGCCAGGTCCGGCACGGCTGAGATCACGTCGTCCGGGGTCAGGGTGAGCGTCGTGTGGGTCGTGCCCAGGTGCCGCGCCACCGCCTCCGCCGTGGCCGACTCGTCCAGGTCGGTGTCCCCGGACATCCCGAC
>JBOGDX010000096.1:0-8505 GCA_050743225.1 Actinomycetes bacterium
GGTCCACGCCGCGATCTCCGCCCGCACGGGGATCCAGCCGCTGATCCGCGTCTCGGCGAACCCATGGTCCAGACGCATGAGTTGACGCTCGGCGCGGTGGGCGTGCGTGAAGGAGTGGAAGTGGGAGGCGAGGACGCCGCCGGGGTGGACGACGTCGGCGCTGACCATGTCGACGGGGCCTCCGGGCCGGGCCACGGCGGTCGCCCGCACGGTGAGCGGGTCCGAGCCCAGGAGTGCGCGGGCGGCGTCGAAGAAGTGGACGCCGTGCTCGACGAAGATGCCGCCGCTGACGGCGGCGTCCCAGAACCAGTGCTCCAGCGGCAGGTCCTCGTCGCTGGCGTCGTTCTCGAAGCTGAACCGCTGCACCGGGCCGAGCAGCTCGGCCTGAAGCCGCACGAGAGCCTGCAGCAGCGGGTTGTACCGCAGCACGTGGTCGACGACGAGGACCTGACCGGAAGCCTCCGCGGCCGTCGCGACCGCGTGCCCGGCGGCGATGTCGGTGGCGAGCGGCTTCTCGCACAGCACGTGGCGGCCCGCAGCCAGCGCCGCGAGAGTGACCTCCGCGTGTCTTTGCGGAGGGGTGACGACCGCGACAACGTCGACCCGGTCGTCAGCGAGCAGCGCCCGCCAGTCGGCGTTCGCCGTGGCGTCGTGCTCCGTCGCAAGCGTCTCGGCACGGTCCCGGTCGGGGTCGGCCACCGCACGCACCCGCAGGCCCGGGAGGTCGGCGACCGCGCGGGCCAGGAAGGCGGCGAAGCGTCCCGCTCCGACGACACCCAGGCCGAGCGCTCCCGTCACGTGCGGTCGAGCCGCGCCACGCCGATCCTGGAGTCGGCCATGCCGTAGAAGACGTAGCGGACACCCTCGACCTCTTCGACTGCGGTCGGGAAGACGACGTTGGGCACGGTGCCGTCGCGCTCGTCGTCGGTCTCGGGCGCAAGGATCGGCTCGGCCGTGCGCGACAGGACCCGCGACGGGTCGTCGGGGTCGAGCAGCATCGCGCCGGCGGCGTACTCCACCCGCTGGGCGGTCGGGTCGAAGCCCACGGGCGGCTCACCGGTGACCCCGTGGTGGATGACCAGCCAGCCCTCGTCCACACGCAGTGGCGGCGGCCCGGCACCGATCTTGAGCTGCTCGTAGGGGTGCTCGGACAGCGCCACGCAGCGGTGGTCGCGCGGCCGGGCCAGGGCCCGGATGTCGGCCCGCACCTCGTCGACGGGAACGTAGGAGATCCAGATGCCTGGACGTTCGTCCGTGACGCCGGCCGGAAGGTGCACGGTCTCGCCCTCGCGGAACCAGCCGAGGTCCCATATCGGCCGGTGCAGCATCGCGTAGGACGGGCGGCCGTGCGGGTCGGGCACCGGCTCGGGGAAGAACACCGCGTCCTTGTTCGGGAACAGGCACAGGTCGGTGTCGAGGTCGGGCTGGTACGCGAACTGCACCGGTCCGAGGCGGCGCCACTCGCGAAGGTCGGCCGACACCGCGAGCGCCAGCCGCGGACCGAGCGGCCCGTAGGCGACGTACGTCATGAGGTGCCTGCCCAGTGACTGCACCCAGGTCGTGCGGGGGTCTTCGACGCCGGCGTTGCGGGCACCGCGCTCCCAGCCCTCGTCGGGCGCGAGCACCACTCCGCGGCGCTCCACCCCGACCGGCACCCCGTCCTCGAGGAGGACCTCCGCGAGCCCGACCCGGGACACGTTTCCGGCGGCCACCAGGCGGGGCAGCAGGTGCAGCCGGCCGTCGGGCGTGCGCCCGCTGGCCGGGTTGAGCACCCCGAGCTCCTCGAGCGGTTCTCCCGGCAGCGGCGACATGACGACGCCCAACCTCGTGAGCGCGTACGGGACGGTGGAGGTCAGCTGGTTCGACAAGGGTCAACCCTTCGTGCCGGAGCCGAGATCGGAGGACCTGAAGTGCCGCTGGAAGGCCACGAAGAGCGCCACCGCGGGTGCCGCGAGCACGCACGCACCCGCGAGGATGGCGCCGTAGGGGTTGGCCGCCCGTCCGGCGACGTTGGACAGGTAGTTGGCAAGGGACACCGCAAGCGGCTGCAGGTCGGCGTCCTTGGTGATGAGGAACGGCCACAGGAACTCGTTCCACGGGCCTATGAAGGTGATCAGCGCCGCCGTGAGCAGCGCCGGCCGCACGAGCGGGAGGGCGATCGACCACAGGATGCGCAGCTCTCCGGCGCCGTCGATGCGCGCGGCGGCGAAGAGGTCCTCGGGCAGCTGGAGGAAGAACTGCCGGAAGATGAAGACCGCCGTCGAGTTGATGGCGTACGGAAGGATCATGCCGAGGTAGGAGTCGGAGAGGCCGTAGCTGCGCACGATCATCACGTAGAGCGGAATCATGAGCAGCTGGAACGGCACGAGCTGCACGAGCAACATCGCCGCGAACAGCGTGCCGCGGCCGCGGAAGTGCAGCCGCGCGAGCGCGTAGCCGGACAGCACCCCGAGCACGACGGTGCACAGGATCACGCCACCGGCGAAGATGCCGGAGTTGACAAGCGAGCCGACGAGGTCGACCCGGCTGTTGATGTCGGAGTAGTTCTCCAGCGTGAAGCCGCCGGTGGGGAACGCCCCGGCGAGCGAGGTGTCCGGCTCGAGCTGCAGAGAGCCGACCAGCATGTAGTAGAAGGGGAAGAGGAACAGCAGGGCGCCGAGTGCGAGCACGACTGCGCGCAGCACCCCTCCCCCGCGTCGGCTCCGCGTCGGCGGCGTGACGGCAAGGGGGTGTCGCGTGGTGGCACCGGAGACCGCGGCCTGCGGCATGTCAGTCCCTCTCCAGGAGCCGCTGGTTGACGAGTGACACGATCAGGACGGCGGCGACGAGCAGGACGCCGATCGCGGAGGCGACGTCGGGGTTCCCTTGCTCGATGCCCTTCTGGTACATCACGAGGACCGGCGAGGCGGACGCGCCGTCGGGGCCGCCGCCGTTGGTTAGCAGGTAGGGCTCGGTGAACAGGTTGGCGCCGGTGATCGTTGCGAGGATCACGACCAGCGTGGTCGCGGTGCGTACGCCGGGCACCGTGACGCTCCACAGCTGGCGCAGCCTGCCGGCGCCGTCGACCGAGGCGGCCTCGTAGAGCTCCTTCGGCACCGCCTGCAGCGCCGCGAGGTAGAGCAGGATGGAGAAGCCGAGCTGCTTCCAGGTGACGAAGATCGCGATCAGCGGCATGGCCAGCTTGCTGTTGACCAGCCAGGACGGGTCGGGGGCGAGCGGCCCGAGAAGCTGGTTGACCATGCCGTCCTTGGAGAACAGGAACAGCCAGACCGCGACCACCGCCACGCTCGCGCTGACGTACGGAACGTAGTAGCTCACCCGCAGGAAGGTGCGGCCGCGGACGACGCCGTTGAGCGCCGTCGCGAGCAGCAGGGACAGCACGACGGTCAGTGGCACGTTGATGACGAGGAAGACCGCGACGTTGCCGAACGACTGGCGCACCGCCGGGTCGCTCAGGACCGTCGCATAGTGTCGAAGCCGACGAACGGCCGGGGGACGCTCGCGCCCGGCGCGGCGAAGAAGTAGTCGTGGAAGCTGATCCAGACCGCCAGGCCCAGTGGGTAGGCGAACACCGCGGCAAGGAAGACGGCGTATGGCAGCGCGAACGCGATGCCCAGCGGCTGGCGACCGGTGACGGCCGCCAGCCGGCTGCGACGCGGCCCCGTGGGGACGTTTGCCGTCGTCATGGCAACGGCCTCGGTCAGGACTCGGCGAGCTCGTCGGCCTCGCTTGCGGCCTTCGACAGCGCGTCGTCGACCGACGACTTGCCGAAGATGACCGACGACGTGTACTCATCACGGAACGCCTGCCAGATGGCGATGGAGCCGGGGACGTTGGGCACCTCGACCGTGCGCGCGGCCTGTGCCGCGAACGTCTGGTAGTCGGGGTTGGCCTCGAAGTAGTCCGGGTAGGTCGCCTCGAGGTCGGCGCGCAACGGCATCTGCCCGGTCTTGTCCAGCAGGGCGCCGTCCTGCTCCTCGCTGGTGGCGAACTTCAGCAGGTCCCATGCGGTGCCCTTGGCCTTACACGCGGAGTAGATCGCGACGTTCTTGGCGTCGGAGAACGTGTAGGTCTCCTCCGCCTCGGTGCCGCCTGACGTCGGGACCGGAGCGGCGCCCCAATTCACGTCCTCGCCATAGACCGCGATCGCCCAGGGGCCGACGATCGACATCGCGGCCTTGCTGTCCGCGAACGAGTCGCCGTTGTACTTCTCCTTCTGGGCGTAGCCCTTCTCGTACATCGTCGCCCAGAAGTCGGCGACCGCCTTGCCGGCTGTGTCGTTGAAGGTGGCCTTGCCGTCCTCGACCAACTGCTTCCCGCCGGACTCGGCGGCGTAGAGCGGGTAGAAGTCGAACCAGGACTGGAAGAACTCGCTCGTCGGCGCCGGCCAGATGGCGGCCTCGGCGGCGCCGCTGGACACGATCTTCTCGCTGGTCGCGAGGAAGTCGTCGTACGTCGACAGCGGCGGGTCCTCGGGGTCGACGCCGGCCTTCTTCAGCAGGTCCTTGTTGTAGAAGATCATGACCGGGTTGGACTTCCAGGGCAGCTGGTAGTACTTCCCGTCCGGTGACTGGTACTGCTTGGCGGAGTCACCGGTGCGCGACTCGACGTACTCCGTGCCGCCGGGGAAGTCGTCGAGCGCGACCAGGCCGCCCTGCTTCTGGAACTGCGGGACCGCGGCCGGAGAGGTGTTCCAGACGAGGCACCGGGCGTTGCCCGCCGTGATGGCGGCGCCGATGACCTCCTCGGAGGTCTTGCCGGCCGGGATCTCCTGCGCCGTGACCTTCTCCTTCGGGTGCTCGGCGTTCCATGCCGCGACCATCTCCTTGCCCCAGGCGATCTCCTCGGGGTTGTTGGAGACCCAGATCTTGATGGGGCCCTTCACCGCCAGATCCCCCGACGTGCCACCGCCATCGCCGCCGCCGTCATCGCCTCCGCAGGCGGAGACCCCGAGCGCCAGGGCGAGAAGTGCTGCTGCAGTGGCCGTGCGGTTCATCGGTTCTCCATTTCATGACGATCCCGCGACCGGTGGGGTCGGGGCGGTGCGGTGGAAGCTCGGATGACGAGGTGCGGGGGCGGCAGGGTGAGGTTGGGTGCCTCCCGGCCGTCGACCGCCGCCATGAGTCGCTCGGCGGCGGCCCGGCCCCAGGCGTAGGCATCGGTACGCACCGTCGTCAGCGGCGGCTGGAGGTGGCCTGAGACCTCGGTGTCGTCGAATCCGGTGATGGACAGGTCGTGCGGGACATCGAGCCCACGGGCGGTGACCGCCGCCATGCCTGCGATTGCCATGAGGTCGTTGGCGTACACGATTGCCGTAGGTCGGTGGCGCTGGTCGAGGAGGATCTTCGTCGCGTCGGCGCCGCCCTGGGCGGAGAAGTCGGAGCGCACGCACGGCCCCTCGGGCAGGCCCGCGTCGCTCAGGGCATCGGCCCAGGCCTCCCGACGGGAGACGCCGTGGACGAACTCGTCCGGGCCGGCCACATGGGCGATGTGCCGATGGCCGAGCTCGACGAGGTGGGCCACGGCGGCGGCGATGCCGGGGCGGTCGTCGACCGCAATGCAGGGTCGGCTGGTGTCCACGCAGTCGGGCCCGATCCACACGGCCGGAAGCCCGATCTCGGCGAGAAGGTCGGGCCTCGGGTCGTCGACCCGAAGGTCGGTGAGGAAGACGCCGTCCACCCGGCCGTCGGCGGCGAGACGACGGTAGCCGTCGAGCTCACGCTCCCGGTCGGGCACGACCTGCAGGACAAGGGACTGACCCAGCGGCGAGAGCGACGTCTCGATCCCGGCGATGAAGGCCGGGAAGAACGGGTCGGCGCCGAGGGTTTCCGGCGGCCGGGCGATGACCAGGCCGACGGCCAACGCCCGGGAGGCGGCGAGGGCACGGCCCCGGTGGCTCGGCGTCCAGCCCAGGTCGCCGGCCACCGCGAGGATCCGCGCTCTCGTCTCGGGCGCAACTCCGGGACGCCCGTTTAGCGCGAAGGAGACCGCGCCCTTGGACACGCCTGCTGTGCGGGCTACGTCGGAGATCGTCGGGCGGCCTGCGGCCATTGGACTAATAAAGCGGTTTAGTTACGAGATGTCAAGCAATGCCCGAGAAGGGCGTTTCGGTCACGACGAGGTCAAACCACCCAGAACGTCGGAGCCGAGGCGCGCGACGAGGGCGGCGACGACCACGAGGAAGACGACCCGGACGAAGCGGCTGCCCCGACGGATCGCCGTGTGAGCGCCCAGCCAGCCACCGGCGATGTTGCACGCACCCATGAGCAGTCCGACCCGCCACAACGGCGCGCCCTGCGGCACGAAGACCAGCAGCGCCCCGAAGTTGGTCGCGAGGTTGACGATGCGGGCCTTGGCCGAGGCTTGGAGGAACGAGTACCCGAGGAGGCTCACGAGGAGGAACACCAGGAACGTCCCGGTGCCCGGGCCGAAGATGCCGTCGTAGAAGCCGATCCCCAGTCCGCCCAGGCCGGCGAGGATGTGGTGGCGCCGGCCGTCCCATCGCAGCCGCTGCTCGTCACCGGCAGAGGGGTTCCTCAGTACGTACGTCGCGACGGCGACAAGCAGCACCAGCACAAGCGGCCGGAACACGTCGGCGGGCAGCAGGGACGCGCACAGGGCACCGAGCGCGGAGCCGACCAGGGCGACGCCGGCCATCGGCAGCGCGGTCCGCAGGTCCGGGCGTACCCGGCGGTAGTACGTCGCCGCTGCCACGGACGTGCCGAAGACGCTGGAGAGCTTGTTCGTGGCCAGCACCTGGGCCGGCGAGGCGCCGGGGAGCAGGACGAGCAACGCGGGGAGCTGGACCAGCCCTCCCCCGCCCGACACCGCGTCGAACCAGCCGGCCAGCGCAGCCGCCAGGCACAGCAGCAGGACGTCGCCCAGCTCGGGCACGACGTCAGGCGCTCCACCGGTCGACGACCGGCAGCACGTCGGCGAGCCGTTCCACGACGGCGTCCGGGTCGCCCTCGACATGGCCCTTCTGCGACTCGGGGATCGCGCTGTGCGGGAGCAGGACCGCACGCATGCCCACCTGCTTGGCGCCGTGGATGTCGTCGAAGGGCCGGTCCCCCACGAACACGACGCGGCCCGGGTCGTCGACGCCGACCGCTGCCATCGCGGTGCGGAAGGCCTCCGGGTGCGGCTTGGTGTACGGGATCTCGCTGGAGTAGACGGCGCCGTCGATCTGGTCGAGGACGCCGTCCCGTTGGAACACCTGCTCGTGGTGCTCACGGGTCCACAGCGTGTTGGAGAGCACCCCGACGCGGATGTCGCGCTCACGGAGCCCGGCGAACAAGCCCGGCACGTCCGGGTCGAGGTAGGTGTGCGGCTCCCAGAACGAGTGGTACGCCGCGAGTGCCCGATCGTGCCGGTCGCCCACCGGGTCGACCCCGACCGAGCGGAAGATCTCGTCGAGGGTTGCCGAACGGTGGTGCTCGCGGCCGGCCCGCCACGCGTCGTCCTCAGCCGAGAGGATCCGCGCCGACAGCTCGTCGGCATGGTCCGGGTCGTAGACCTCGGCGTAGTGCCGCCACTGCTCGCGCAGGTCGATCGTGTGCCAGGGCGTGAGGGTGCCACCCCAGTCGAAGATCACCGCGTCAACAGCCACCGTGACGTCAGGACCGCACGACCCGCACGATGTGCGCGGCCACGTCGGCGACGACCACGTCATCACGGTCGCCGCTGCGCCGGTCCCGCACCTCGACGACGCCGTCGGCGAGCCCCTTGCCGACCACAACGACCGTCGGCATGCCGAGCAGCTCGGCGTCCTTGAACTTGACCCCGGCCGTGACCCCCCGCCGGTCGTCGTACAGAACTGTCAGACCCTCACCCGACAAAACTCCGGCGAGAGTCTGACAGGTCTCGAAGATGGCGTCGTCCTTGCCGGCGGCCACCAGGTGCACGTCGGCGGGCGCGACCTCGCGCGGCCAGCACAGACCGAGCTCGTCATGGGTGTTCTCGGCGATCGCTGCCACGGCGCGCGAGACCCCGATGCCGTACGACCCCATGGTCACCACGACCTGCTTGCCGGTCTGGTCGAGCACCTTCAGGTCCAGCGCCTCGGCGTACTTGCGGCCCAGCTGGAAGATGTGGCCCATCTCGATGCCCCGGGCGGCGTGCAGGGTGCCGTCGCAGTTGGGGCACGGGTCGCCCTCACGGACCTCCGCTGCCTCGATCGTTCCGTCGGGCGTGAAGTCGCGACCGGCGACGAGATCGAGAACGTGCGACCCGTCGACGTCCGCGCCGGTCGCCCACCGGGTGCCCGTCACCACGCGGGGATCGACCAGGTAGCGAATCCCGGACGCCTTGTGCTGACCCAGGACGCCCGGCCCGATATAGCCCTTGACGAGGGTGGGGTGCTTGGCGAACTCGGCCGCATCGAAGGCTTCCACCTCCGTCGGCTCCAGCTGCCCCTCGAGCCGCCTCCGGTCCACCTCCCGGTCGCCGGGCAGCCCGATCGCGACCGGTTCGCGTCTCCCGTCCGGGTGCTTGAGAACGAGCAGG
>JBOGDX010000097.1:0-8491 GCA_050743225.1 Actinomycetes bacterium
ACTACGACGACGGCGACGGCATCGAGGCGACGATCTTCAACGTCGCGTGGCTCGTGACCGTGCCCGGCTTCCTTCTCACGATGCTCTGCTCGACCGCACTCGGGGCGACGCTGCTAGTGACGCGGTTCCGGCCGACCCTGCCCGCCATGCTGCTCCTGACGACCATCCCGCTCGCGTTTGGCGCTGGTCACCTCGATGGGCAGCGCCGCCCTGCCGGTGATGTTCGCATTCGGCCTCCTCGGCCGCCGGATCGCCCGTGCCGAGTCGACGCGGGCGACGGCGCGCCGGGAAGCCGTCGCGGCCTAGGAGACGGCGCGCGCTCCAGAGCGGAAGGTCAGCCGAGCAAAGGGTTCAGCTGCTCGCGCAGCACTGCCCGCGCCGTGTTCCGGCCGGGACGGCCGCTGACTGAGCCGCCTGGGTGGGCGGTCGATCCGGTCAGGTACAGACCGGGGACCGAGGCCTCATAGGACATCCAGCCGGGGATGATCTCGCCGTCGGAGCTCACAAACTCACCGCCGTGGCACGAGCCGCCGATGTTGTGGGGGTTGCGCGCGGCCAGCGACGTCGGCGTCTCGGCAACGACCTGCAGCACATCCTCACTCGCCAGACTCGTTCGCGCATGGACGCGGTGCATCAGCGCGGCGGCATGTTCGTCGCCCGACTCTGCCCAAGCGCGGCCATCGGCGCGGTCGTGCGGTGCGACGGTGAGGATCTTGAACGTCCCGCCGCCTCCTGGCGCACGGCCGGGATCCACGAGGGCCGACGCGACGAGCAGCATCCAGGGGTCACGAGCATCTGGCTGGCCGCGCGCAAACGCCTCCAGCTGAGCCTCGAGCCCGGCTGAAGTCCCGAGTCCACCGGCAACCGACGCTACGGGCCCGGACCGCGTCGGGAAGGTGAAGTCCTTCCGCAATGCTGCGTGCACGGCGAACAGGCTGAGCCCGGGCCGCCAGTTGTCGCGGGCCGCCACGAGATCGGCCGGCGCCGGGTCCGACACCATCCCGGCGAGCGACGCCAGGTGAGCGGAGGACACCACGGCGCGGCGCGCGACGATCCTCCTGCCGTCCGTGGTCTCCACCGCCCTCGCGCGGCCGGCAGAGGTGTCGATCCGCGACACCGGAGACCCGGCGACGACCGAGCCCCCGTGGTCCTCGATGTGGCGAACCAGCGCAGCGGGCAAAGCGCCGGACCCACCGACCGGTGTCGCCCAGCCGAACTTCAGCCGGCCCGACGTGATGGCCGACGGGAGTGCACCGGTCCCTGGTCGGCGGGGGTCTTGAATCGTCGCGAACCCCAGCCACAGCAGGAGATCGCGAACGACGGGGTGCCCGAAGCGTGCGTGCACCACGTCCCAGGCCGACCGGGCCCGAAGGTCGTCGTACTGCTTGGTCACGTCGTCGTCGGCCGGCGCCTCACCGGAGCCCCATCGGGCATGCGCACGACCCAGCCCGCCGTCCCACTCGCGGATCATCGCGCGGAACTGCGCCGCGTCCGCGGCTGAGAAGCGCGACAGCTCGTCGACCGTCGCGTCGAGGTCGCGATGCACCACGACTGCGTCGCCATCGGGCAGCGGAAGCACCACGGCCGGGTCGGTGTGGACGTACTCGAGGCCGTACGTCGACAGCAGGCCGAGCTCGTCATCGGCGATGACCGGGTTCGACTGGATGAGCACGTGCGCGCTCGAGCACGAGTCGTGCTGGAAGCCCGGCAGCGTCAGCTCCTCGGTCACCGTGTTGCCGCCGACGATGTCGCGCGCCTCGAGCACGCACACGTCGAGGCCCTCCTGTGCGAGGTAGGCCGCGCAGATCAGGCCGTTGTGGCCGGCGCCGATGACCACGACGTCGGCGGACGCCGGTAGCTCGGCGGTCATCGTGCGCCACCGCCTGACAGCAACCCGGTCGGGAACGAGTGCAGCGACCTGGCGCCGTTCGCCGTGATCTCGAAGAGCTCGCCGGTCTGCACGCCGGCGGTCAGGTCGGGCGTGCACACGTTCGGCTGGACCACCACGGTCATCCCCTTCTCGAGCGGCTGCGCGTCGTCTCCCGACGGTGCCCCGCGATGGCTCAGCACCGGCGGCAGGTAGCCGCCGCCGAAGCCGTGCACCAGGTCGTCGACCGTCGTGAAACCCGCGTCGAGCACCGGGTCAGCGGCCGTCAGTAGCTCGGCAGGCAGCACGCCCGGCCGCAGCAACCCGACGATCGAGGCGAGTGCGGCGTCGGCGACGTCGTGCAGCGACCGGTACAACGGCGTCGGCTCGGCGTCGACCGTCACCGTCCTAAGCAGCTGGCCCGGATAGTCGGTGCCCCACGTCGTGCTCAGCTCGAACATCACGACCGAGCCGGCCGCGAGCGCCCGGTCCGTCGGCCACTGCCCGGGTGCGCACCGGTCCGGCGAAGCCATCGAGGTGGCTGCCACGTAGTGGATGTGGTTGGTCCCGCCCGTCCCCGCGTACGCCGCCTCGACGGCTGCCACCAGGTCGAGCTCGGTCGCGCCCGGGACGGCGGCCTCGACGAGCGCTGCACCCGACGCGTCGGTGAGCGCAGCGGCGTGCCGAAGCACGTCGAGCTCGTAGGGCGTCTTGCGCAGTCGCGCCCGGACGTACTCCTGGTCCATCTCCACGACGTCGCAGCCCGCCGACATCGCGGCGTGCAGGCGATGCGGAACGGCGCCGATCACGCCCACCCTTCGCGCCGGGCCGCGGCCGAGCGCGTCCAGCACGGACTCTGCCGTACGGTCGCCGGCTCCTGTCACCTCACAGTCACGGGCGACCCGGCGGGCGTTCGGCAGGTGGTTCGGGAAGCCGACGAGGAGCACCGGCTGGGCGCCGCGCCGCAGCACGACCACCGCCTCGCGGGTCACCTGCCAGCAGGTCAGCCACGGGACCGCGCTGCCGCTGCGGTTGGCGTCGTGGACGACGACGGCGTCCAGCCCGAGCCGATCGGCGTCGTCGAGGACCCGCTCGCGGCGGGTGGCGAGCTCGGCGTCCGGGACCGGGCCCGGTGCGGTCGCAGCCGTGCCGCCGGCCGGGATCGGGGACGTTGACACGCTTGCATGATTGCCCCATCCTGCACTCGTTTGCAATCCTTGTACGGGAATGGCGGTGGAGGCGCGGATGGACGATCGGGTCGCGTCGGCGATCTCGCATTGGGGGCCCCGGTTCACCACGAACGGGGTCACCGTGGCCGACTTCGAAAGGATCACGTCGTCCGTGGAGAAGTGGTCGGACTGGTGCGCAGCGTGGTCGGCCGCGGGCTTCGAGCACGAGGCACTGGGCCGCACTGCGCTGGCCGACGGCCGGAGCCGTTCGGCCGGTGAGCACCTTGCGACGGCCGCCGTCTACTTCCACTTCGGCAAGTTCCTGTTCGTCGAGGAGTACGAGGAGATGCGCGAGGCGCACGCCAACGCGGTGCGCTGCCTCAACGACGCGCTGCCGCATCTCGACCCACCCGGCGAGCGGGTCGAGATCCCGTTCGAGGGAACGCGTCTCGTGGGGATCCTCCGGGCGCCGCAGGGCGAGGGGCCCCGACCGGCGGTGCTGATGCTGCCGGGCCTGGACTCGGCCAAGGAGGAGTTCCGCTCGACCGAGCAGCTGTTCCTGGACAGGGGAGTCGCGACGTTCAGCCTCGACGGCCCGGGACAGGGCGAAGCGGAGTACGACCTGCCGATCCGGGGCGACTGGTCCGCACCGGGTGAGGCGGCGCTCGACGCGCTCGCCGCACGTCCGGAGGTGGACGCGGGCCGTCTGGCGGTCTGGGGCGTCAGCCTCGGCGGCTACTACTCACCCCGAGTCGCGGCGGCGGTTGGCGACCGGGTGAAGGCGTGCGTCGCCCTGGCCGGCCCTTACAACTTCGGGCACTGCTGGGACCAGCTGCCCCCGCTGACCCGCATGGCCTTCCAGGTGCGGGCGAAGGCCCGGGACGAGGACGCGGCGCGGTCCGTTGCCCTGACCCTCGACCTGGAAGGCCAGACCGAGCGGATCACCGCGGCGACCTTGGTCGTCGCCGGCCGGCTCGACCGGCTCATCCCCTACCGGCAGGCGGAACGGGTGGCGGCCGAGGTCGGGGCGTCCGAGCTGCTCATGCTCCCCGATGGCAATCACGGGTGCATGAACGTCTGGCCCCAGCACCGGCCGTACACCGCCGACTGGGTCGCCAGCCACCTGGCCGGTTGATGCGAAACCGGCCGTCTTGACAGTGCCTGACCGTGATCGTAGCGTGGGGTCGCAAACGATTGCAGCAACTCTGGGAGCCGCATGAGTGACGAGAGCACCCGGCCGACGGTCGGCTGGATCGGCACCGGGCGCATGGGGGCGGCGATGGCAGCCCGCCTTGCGAGGGCAGGCGTCGACGTGCACGTCTGGAACCGGACTCGGTCCAAGGCGGAGCCGCTCGCCGAGCACGGCGCGACGGTCGTCGACTCGATCGCCGACCTGGCCGGCCGAGACGTCGTCTTCACGATGGTCAGCTCCGATACCGACCTCGAGCAGGTACTCCGCGGCGAGGGCGGCCTGCTCGGCCAGGAGACCTCCCCGGCGATCCTCGTCGACACGTCGACGGTCTCCAGTGAGACCTCGGCCCGGATGCGAGAGGCGTGCGCGGACCGGGGCACCGAGTTCCTCGCCGCGCCGGTCAGCGGCAACGGGAAGGTGGTCGGCTCGGGAAAGCTGACCTTGGTCTGCTCCGGCAAGGAGGAGGTCTACGACCGGGTCGTGCCGCTCCTCGACCACATCGGCAAGCACTCGACCTACGTCGGTGAGGGTGAGGTGGCCCGGCTGGTCAAGATCTGCCACAACCTGATGCTGGGCGTGGTCACCCAGTCGATGGCGGAGATCACCGTGCTGGCCGAGAAGGGCGGCGTCTCCCGCGCGGCCTTCCTCGAGTTCCTCAACAACAGCGTGATGGGCTCGATCTTCACGCGGTACAAGACACCCGCATTCGTGAACCTGGACTACACACCGACGTTCACCCCGCTGCTGCTGCGCAAGGACTTCGACCTCGGCCTGGCAGCAGCCCACGACCTCGACGTGCCGATGCCCGTCTCGGCGCTGACCGCGTCGCTTGTGCAGGGAACGGTCAGCTCGGGGCGTACGTCCGAAGACTTCGCCATCCTGCTCGACCAGCAGGCCGCGCTCGCGGGGATGGAGCTGAAGCCCGAGGACACACTTGTCGACGACGGACTGGAGGCTGACCAATGAATCCGGTGAGCTCCGGGGGGTCTCTCGTCCCTGCGCCGGGCCGGATGGCGGTCGACTTCGAGGAGCGCGTCGACTTCCGGCGGCTTCGCGACTACCGGTTGGCACGAACCCGCGAGGCGCTGGAGAGGTCTGAGCTCGGGGCCGTCCTGGTCTTCGACATCAACAACATCCGCTACGTCACGAGCACAATGATCGGCGAGTGGGCGCGGGACAAGATGGCGCGCTACGCGCTGCTGGTACGCGGCCAGGAGCCCGTCGTCTGGGACTTCGGCTCGGCGGCCAAGCACCACAAGCTCTACGCGCCGTGGCTGGACCCGGAGAACTCCCGCGCCGGCATGCTCGGGCTGCGCGGCTCGGTCGCGCCGGAGGCCGGTCTCTTCGAGCGCGCGGTCGGTGAGATCAAGGGGATGCTCCAGGACGCCGGGGTCGCTGGCATGCCGGTCGGCGTCGACGTGGCCGAGCTGCCGATGGTCTTCGAGCTGCAGCGGCAGGGCATCACCGTCGACGACTGCCAGCAGGTGATGCTGAACGCGCGCGAGATCAAGTCCCCGGACGAGATCGCGCTGCTGTCGACGGCCGCGTCGATGGTGGACGGGACGTACCAGTCGATCGTCGACGCGCTCAAGCCCGGTATCCGGGAGAACGAGGTCGTCGCGCTCGCCAACAAGCGCCTCTACGAGATGGGCTCTGACGACGTCGAGGCCATCAACGCGGTGTCCGGCGAGCGATGCAACCCGCACCCGCACAACTTCACCGACCGGCTGATCCGCCCGGGCGACCAGGTCTACTTCGACATCATCCAGTCCTACATGGGCTACCGCACCTGCTACTACCGCACCTTCGCCGTCGGGCGGTGCACGCCGGCGCAGCGTGACGCCTACACCAAGGCCCGCGAGTGGATCGATGCCGCGATCAATCTCGTGAAACCCGGAGTCGGCACCGACGAGATCGCCCGGCTGTGGCCCAAGGCCACCGACTTCGGGTTCGAGGACGAGATGGCGGCCTTCGGCCTCCAGTTCGGTCACGGCCTCGGGCTGGCGCTGCACGAGCGGCCGATCATCAGCCGCCTCAACTCGCTGGAGCACCCGATCGAGCTCAAGGAGGGCATGGTCTTCGCGCTCGAGACCTACTGCCCGTCCACCGACGGGTTCTCGGCCGCCCGCATCGAAGAAGAGGTCGTCGTCACCGCCGGCGGTCCCAGAGTCATCACGCTGTTCCCGGCAGAGGAGCTGTTCGTTGCCAACCCCTACTGAGCTCGGCCTCCCAGAGACTCCGACCTTCGACGGCCCGCTCGACGAAGAGCTCGGCCTGCGGCTCTACACCCTCATGGTGCGGATGCGCCGCTTCGAGAAGCGTGCCTACGACCTCTTCCTGCAGAACCTCGTCAAGGGCACCAGTCACCTGTCGCTCGGCCAGGAGGCGATCGCCGCGGCCTTCGGTGCCGCGATGCGGCCCGACGACTGGACCTTCGCGACCTATCGCGGGCACGCCCACACGCTGGCCCGCGGCGTGGACATGACACCGGTCATGGCCGAGCTGCTGGGGCGGGACAACGGGCTGATGGCCGGCAAGGGCGGCTCGATGCACCTCACGTCCGTCGAGCACGGGATGATGGGGTCGTACGCGATCGTCGGCGCGCACCTGACCATCGCCAACGGTGCTGCCTGGTCCGCGCAGCTGCGCGGCACCGACCAGGTGGCGGTGTGCTTCTTCGGTGACGGAACGACGAACATCGGCGCGTTCCACGAGGCGCTGAACTTCGCCGCGATCTGGAAGCTGCCGGTCGTCTTCGTCTGCGAGAACAACCTGTGGATGGAGTACACCCCGATCGCCTCGGTCACCGCCGTCAAGCGGCCCGGCGCCGACCGGGCGGCCGCCCACGGGCTGGAAGCGGTGCATGTCGACGGCAACGACGTGGAGGCAGTGCACGCCGAGGCGCGCCGCGCTCTCGACCGCGCTCGTGCCGGCGACGGCCCGTCGCTCGTCGAGGCGGTCACCTATCGACATGGCGGCCACTCGCGGGCCGACCCGGCGAAGTACCGCTCCGCGCAGGAGACCGAGGCGTGGCTGGCGCGCGACCCGGTCCCCGCGTACCGGGCACGGTTGATCGCGGGCGGTGTCGACGAGTCGGTCATCGACGACATCGAGGCCAAGGCGATGCAAGAGATCGACGGGGCCACCGAGGCCGCGAAGGCCGGCGCGCCGGCGGACCTGTCACTGGTTGACCGCGACGTCTGGGCGGACGGGAGCACGGCATGGCGCAACTGACCTATCGAGAGGCGGTCGCCCGCGGCATCGCCCAGGAGCTGGCGCACGACGAACGGGTCGTCTTCCTCGGCGAAGACGTGGCGGCAGCCGGTGGCGTGTTCAAGGCGACCGGCGGTCTGCTGGAGAGGTTCGGCGAGCGCCGGGTACGCGACACGCCTATCTCGGAGCAAGCGATCCTGGGCGCGGCGATGGGTGCCGCGATGACCGGGATGCGGCCGATCGCGGAGATCATGTTCAGCGACTTCCTCGCCGTGTGCTGGGACATCGTCGCCAACGAGATCGCCAAGACCCGGTACATGACGAATGGCCAGGTGTCGCTGCCGCTGGTGATCCGCACCGCCAACGGCGGCGGTCTGCGCTTCGGCGCGCAGCACTCGCAGAGCGTGGAGAACTGGGCCATGGCGGTGCCCGGCCTCAAGGTCGTCGCGCCCTCGAGCGCCACCGATGTCATCGGCTTGCTGGCCGCGTCGGTGCGCGACGACGACCCGGTGATGTTCTTCGAGCACAAGGGTCTCTACCCGACCAAGTGGGACGTGCCCGACGGCGAGATCGTCGACACGCTCGGCACCGCGAAGGTGCTGCGAGACGGCGCGGATGCCACCATCGTCGCGCTGGCCGCGATGGTGCCGCGGGCGGTCGCCGCCGCCGAGGAGCTCGCCGGGCTGGGCATCGACGCCACCGTCGTCGACGTACGGTCCCTTGTGCCGCTGGATACCCAGACGATCCTGCGCGAGACCGCGAAGACCGGTCGGCTGTTCACCGTCGAGGAGAACCCCCGGCTGTGCGGCTGGGGTGCCGAGGTGGTGTCGATCGCCGTCGAAGAGGTCTTCTCCGACCTCGACGGCCCGCCTATCCGCATCACGACACCCCACGTCCCGCTGCCGTCGGCCGACGCCATGGAGGATGCGACGATCCCGTCGGTGCAGCGGGTCGTCGAGACGATCCGCAAGGCGTTGGACTGATGGCGCTGCCGGGAAAGGAGCCGACGGACCTCTTCATCGGCGGAACATGGGTGCCGGCGTCCGACGG
>JBOGDX010000098.1:0-8490 GCA_050743225.1 Actinomycetes bacterium
GGTCCGAAGGGCCCCCAGGCTGAGAACGTCCGCCCGGTCTGATTTGAACGGCGCCGTTGGTGCCTTAGCTTCAGCACAAAAGAGAGACCCACCTTCGCGATGGGGTCTCTCTTTTTTCGGCTTGTTCAGCCCACCCTCCGCGGCGAGGCACAGTCGAGCAGCACATGGGTGTACGGCATCCGCAGCAGGTGGTGGTGCACGGTCACCTCGACCTCGTCGAACCACTCCTTTGCGAGCGCGACATAGTGACTGTCGGTCCGAACGTTGGCGCCTCGGTCCTTGCCGACGACGTAGCGGCTCAGCGCTGACTGGCCTTCCGCGAATCCCGCGTCGAGGGTGACCAGCCGTCCACCGGGAGCCAGGATGTGTGAAACGACCTCGAACAGCTTGCTGGCCTGGCTGTCGTCCAGATGGTGCAGGACACTCTTGGCTATGGCGATGTCGAAAACGCCGAGTCGGCTTGCGTCGAGGTCGTCGATGCCGGAGACGGAGAACGTCCCCCGATCACCGAACTTCTTGGTGGCCGAAGCGATGTAGAGCGGGCTTAGATCCACACCAACGTATGTGACGTCCGGCAGGAACTCCAGGATGTCACCCGGACCGCAACCAATGTCCAGGACCCGATCGCCGGCTTTGGAGCGAACGTGGTTGTCGATGAATTCGTGCCACACGGCAGGCGAGCCGACGATTTGCGTGAACAGCTGATAGGCCGCTGGCAACGACAACACAGACCTCAAGCCAGACGTTCGCTGGGCCACGCTGGACCTCCCAATTTCTTCGGCGTTTCGGTGCGCTCCACGCCGGGGGGAGCACTCGGTATGCTGGCTAATATAGGGTCTCCCGCGTGACGGACGACCACGCAGTACCCCCGGCGGGTCGGACGGTCGGCCGGTTCGGGTGGTTGTGGGGTCCCGCCGCGATTCTGACCGTGCTGGTGGCGGGAATGGTTCCGCTGCTGTTCACCACTAGCTATTTCTGGCGGGGCGACACCCAGATCGCCTACTTCGGAATGTACTACCACCTCGGCGAGCTGCTGAGGCAGGGTCAGCTCCCGTTGCAGGAGCCGTTCGCCTGGCGTGGTGGGAATCACATCGTGGAGGGCAACTTCGGGTTGCTCAGCCCGATTGTCATGGTCATCGGGATCGGCGCGACGCTGACCAGCAACGCGATCGTCTACATGACCGTATGGAAGTTGGTGTTCCTGGGCGTCGCGGCTGGGGGTAGCTACCTGCTGACCCGCTCGTACGGTGGGCCGCGGCCAGTCGCGTTCGTCGTCGGTGTACTCGTCCCGACCTGTGGCTTCACCATGTACCTTGACGCGCCGACCTGGCTCCCCGGACTAGTTGTGTCCGGACTGTTGGCATACGTGTGGTGGGCCCTTCGTCGCAGCCTCCTGCAAGGCCGGAACCCCTTTGCGCCGATCGTGATCGGCAGCCTGCTCGCGACGATGGGCTATGTCTTCGGGACCGTGATGCTCGCGGTCGTGATCTGCGCATGCATCATCGACGCGCTCCTCGCCCGGCGTTTTGCTGCTGCTTTGAAGGGGCTTGCCATCGGTCTGCTGATTGGCATTCCGGCGGCTGTCGCTCGCCTGCCATTCGTGCTGAGCTCGGCGGTGACCGAGAAGACCTGGTTTGATGTGCGCAACACCGGCGTCGGGGCCACCCAGCTGGGTGACCTGGTCACCTCCACACTGCCCACCCGTGGTGTCGCGGCGCCGCTGTTCTACGTCTCCTGGCTCTTGCCGTTCCTCGTGTTCGTTGACTGGCGAACAGCACGTAGAAACAGCCGAGATCTGGTTGGCCTTGTTCTTGTTTGGCTCGTATCTCTCGCTTGGGCCTTGGCGCCGAGCAACATGGGTCCTCTGCGATGGCCCAATCGGCTGATGCCGTACGTCGTGCTGTGCACCGTGCTGTTGGGTGCAATCGTTTTCAGCAGAGCTCGACTGCGACACCTCTCGGGCAACCGGCTACTTGGGGCTTTGTTCATCACGGCATTCAGTGCCTACGCGAGCGCGAGCAAGATGCCGGAGTACTGGCGCGTGCAAGCAGCCGTCGCAATCGCCGTCGCGGTGGGGCTGATAGTGCTCTGGCTGCTGCTGCGACGTGGGCCGGTCGGCCTGCCGCATCGCACGATCGCTGTCGCGGCCGCCTTTGTCGGGGCATGGACTGTGGTCCTGATGGGTGTCCAGCACCACTATGCGCCACAGGCATTCGCCGCCAACCGCGGCATGCCCGCCGCCGTCACGAAGTACACCAGCCTGCTGCCGGCGGTCGTCGGTGACGCCTTCGTGGTCGGCAGCCAAACCACCCGCTTCGACCCGGATGAGACAGCCAAGCCGCTGGTCTTGATCGCGAATTCCTGGTATGTCACTGGGCGGTCGATCCAGAATGTCCACGCCAACACCGGCTTCCGCGCGTACTCCGACCGCTATTGCATGTCCACGTTCGGGCTCACCTGCGTAAAGTCGTTGCCGACACTGCTATCGATCGAGCCCACGACCGGGCTCCCGCGCGCGGACCTGCTGTCGGTCAGCAGCATCGTGCTTTTGACGTCCGACGTCCCCGATGCGGTCTCGAAGGCGCCGCCCGACGGCTGGCATGTCGCCGACGACTCCAACGGGACTGTCGTCTGGGTCCGGGACCACGCGATGCCGTCGGCCGGCGGCGTGGCCTGGCACACCCCCGGGCTCGACGTGGTCGTGACGTCCCGGGATAACGCGTCTGTCCATCTCAAAGTCGGCAACGTTCCCGCCGGCGGCGGCGAGATCGTGTTCAGCCGGCTCGCCTGGCCCGGCTATCAGGTCACCAACGCCACTGTCATCGACCCGGTCGACAAGTACCTGCTCGCGGTCCATGTGTCACCTGACGATGCCAACCGCGCGATCACTATCCACTACGAGCCGCCGCACTGGACCTTCCTGATCCGGCTCATGTTCGCAGGCATAGCCATCGGCCTCGCCTGGTCGCTGCTCGCAGCCCTCACGCCACGCCTCCGGCAACGCAGGACCCAACCCCCAGCCCCCGAGCCCGCCTCCTAACTTCAAAGCATTCAGCTGGAGCGTAGCCTTCCGTTTCGTGACGATCGACTTCACCGCGGACATCCTCGAAGCACAAGCGACCCGCTATGCAAGGGCGGTGAGCCTGCGGACGTGTCTCGACCTAGGCCCTCACCCCTCGGTGGCCGTAGACCGTTGACCTGGACGAGTGAGCCGGGCTTCTGGCGCAGGTGTTCGGGGCGCCACGCTCCCGGTTGAGGTCGAACCTGCCAGTTAGCCGACCGTAGATGTTCATCTGCTCTAGAAGTTTCTGACGGGCTCGAGAGTTGCAGAGCCTCGCATCGAACGATCCGCGGCACGAGCGGACGTTTGCCTCGCCGGTGCATTTCCACGGCGAGCCATAAGTATAAATGGATCTCCGTCCCGATCCGTGGGTGGCTGATCGGCCCGGGACATGCAGCACGCCGTTCCCGTCTAGGTTTCTGGCTTGTCGAAGGTCAGCCACCATGGGACGGAGAACGGCGTGCGCAGTGCCAGGGTATGGCGCGCTTTTTTGGGCGTCGAGAAGACGGTCGTCGAGGACATCGAGTTCAACGAGGGCGCCGAGCTGCTGGTCGCGCATGTGCGTCCGACCGGGTCGGCGCGGGGCCGGTGTGGGATCTGCCGGCGGCGCTGCCCGGGCTATGACGGTGGGGTCGGCCGGCGGCGCTGGCGAGCGCTGGACCTGGGCACGATGCGGGCGGTGCTGGAGGCCGACGCGCCGCGGGTGGCCTGCCCCGACCACGGGGTGGTTGTTGTCGCGGTGCCCTGGGCCCGGCACGGCGCCGGACACACGTTCGCGTTCGACGAGCACGTGGCCTGGCTGGCGGTGCAGACCTCCAAGACCGCGGTCGGGCAGCTGATGCGGGTGGCCTGGCGCACCGTGGGCGCGATCGTGACCCGGGTCGCCGCGGACGCCTTCGCCGGGGTCGACCGGTTCGCAGGGCTGCGCCGGATCGGGGTGGATGAGATCGCCTACAAGAGGGGCTATCGGTATCTGACGGTGGTGGTCGACCACGACACCCGACGGCTGATCTGGGCAGCGCCGGGTCGGGAGAAGGCCACCCTGCACCGGTTCTTCGACGCCCTCGGCGAGGACCGGTGCGCCCGCATCACCCATGTGTCGGCCGACGCCGCGGACTGGATCCGCACCGTGGTCACCGCCCGCTGCCCGCAGGCAGTTCGCTGTGCGGACCCGTTCCACGTGGTCAAGTGGGCCACCGACGCCCTCGACCAGGTCCGCCGGGACGCCTGGAACGCCGCCCGCGCCAGCAAACCCAGGGACCTGCAGGGCAGCACCACCGACCCGACCGCCCGGGCACTGAAGAAGGCCCGCTACGCGCTGTGGAAGAACCCCGACAGGATCACCACCGGCCAGCGCCAGCAGCTGGACTGGATCGCCAAGACCGATCCCCGGGTCTATCGGGCCTACCTGCTCAAGGAGGGCCTGCGCTACGTGTTCGCGACCAAGGGTGACGCCGCCACCGAGGCCCTGGACCGGTGGCTGGCCTGGGCCCGGCGCTGCCGCATCCCGCAGTTCGTCGACGTCGCCCACAAGATCACCAGCGAGCGGGAAGCGATCGACAACGCCCTGCGCCACGGCCTGTCCAACGGACTCATCGAGTCCACCAACGCCAAGATCCGGCTGCTCACCCGCATCGCCTACGGCTTCACGTCCCCCGACGCACTCATCGCCCTGGCCATGCTGCACCTCGGCGGCCACCGACCCGCCCTGCCAGGACGAACCCATGCCGCCTGACACCCACACATCGGGTCGGAGATCCGTATAAATACGCTGTTACGCTACGCGGGGTCAAGACGCCGCGCGAAGGGAGCGCCATGCAGGAGCCTGCTGGAAAGCCGGACTTCCGCCCGTTGGCTGAACTTGAGTTTGAACCGACAACCTGTCCGGTCTGCGGCGCGAGCGAGGTTCGAAAGCCGCTGGAAAAGGGGTTCCAGGGACTCAAACTGCACTTCGCTACCTGTGTCCGCTGTTCGACGCTCTACCAGAACCCCCGGATGACCGTGGACTCTCTGCGAACAATCTACGACTCCGAGGAGTTCTTCGAGGGGCGCCAGAAGAACGTCAACTACTACTCCTTCCTCAGTGGCGAGAGCTACTTGCGGCGCACGGCCAAGGGTCGAATCGGACGGTTCCGGCCCGAGGTCCGAGGGACGAAGCTGCTCGAGGTGGCCTCAGCTGCTGGGTTCTTCCTGGCCGAAGCCAAGGCGGCGGGCTTCGACGCCGAGGGTGTCGAGTTCTCCAACCCGATGGCTGCCTACTCCCGGGACCGCTGGCAGGTCCCCGTCACGGCCGGCTCGATCGAGGAGGTTGAGCTGAGTTCCGAGACCTATGACGTGATCGCGTCCTGGGGCGTGATGACGATCCTGCGGGATCCTCGCGCGGTCATCGCGAAGTTCCATGCTGCCCTCAAGCCGGGCGGTGTCTGGGCCTTCAACACCTACTCGCGCAACAGTCTGTGGGGGCGCCTGTTCGGCCGGCGTTGGTACATCTTGGTGGCCAATACCAGTCAGATCCACGATGACGCGACCCTCCGCCGACTTATCGACGAGGCCGGCTTCGACCTGGTGGCTCGCCGACGCGACCGACCGTACGCCAGCTTTGAGCGGTTGCTGTTCGTGCTGCTCTCACACGTCTCGCACGGCGTCCGCGACGCATTCTTCAAGAGAATTCATGTGCTTAACCGGTTGGTGCTCCCCGTGCGGGCACCAGACGCGTTCGAGTACGTATGCGTCAAGCGCTGAGCCTCGGCCTCCGAGATGTCATAGGCGCGTTTGATCTCAGTCGCCCGCTGCATCTACGACAAACGCCTTGAGACGGTCGGCTGGCCACAATAAACCTAAGTGAGCCGTTCCAGACTCAATTCGGCATGAGGGCAAGATCATCGCACGACTCGGGAGTGCACTCTGCCACGGACGATCGTGGATCGATTCGGACGTCGGTACGCTCAGCGGGACGGCGCTCGGCACGACCCTGGACCTTGGTGTTAGCCGCTCGTTGATCTGGATCAATGAGCCGACCAAGGTGTTCATCACGCGCGGCGGTGCCCCGAGCTGACCACCACGGTGTTGTCCGAGGACCAGGTGCGTGATCTGGTCGAGAAGTTGCTGAAGTCCTCCGGGCGCCGGGTAGATCTCAGTGCCCCGTTTGTCGATGCGATGCTGCCCGACGGCAGCCGGCTGCACGTGGTCATTCCGGACATCACCCGGCGGTTCTGGTCGGTGAATATCCGCAAGGTCGTGGTGCGCGCTTCGCACCTGGACGACCTCGTTGCGTTGGGTAGCCTCGCGGCCGCGGCCGCGCGGTTCCTCGACGCCGCGGTGCGTAGCGGGCTCAACGTTCTGGTGTCCGGCGGCACCCAGGCCGGCAAGACCACCTTTCTTCACTGTCCACGGCCTTCGGCCCGCCGGGCTTGCCGTCCTCGGCGTCGGCAGCGTTCAACCAGTTGCGCAGAGAGGACTCGGCGATGCCGAAGTCCTTCGCGATCTGCGCGATCCCTTCCTCGCCCTGACGGGCCACCGCGACGATGTTCTCGCGGAACTCTCTCGGATACGGCTTCGGCATGGTCGGCATCCTCCCAGCGAGGCCGCAGCCTCACAGGTAGGTGTCAACCAGACCCTGGGCAGACCCGGTGACCGCGTGCTGGACATCGGTTGCGGCCCCGGTGACATCCTGGAGTTCCTTCCAGACGTCACGTACGTCGGCGTGGACCCAAGCCCGCGCTACATCGCCTCGGCGAAGAAGAGGTTCGGCGATCGCGGGTCGTTCTCCGTCTCCGGCGTCGACGACTTGGATCCGAGCCACCTCGGTGTCTTCGACATCGCGATAGCCAAGAGCGTCCTGCACCACATCGACGACGACCAGGCCGGCAAGCTGTTCGAGGTGGCGACACGCATCCTGGCTCCCGGGGGCCGGCTCGTCACTCTGGACGCAGGCTTCGCGGATGGGCAGTCAGCGCTCAGCCGCTTCGTCGTCGGAAAGGACAGAGGTGCGAACGTTCGGGCCGACAGTCGCTATGAAGCGCTCGCACGGGAGTGGTTCGACAAGGTCGACGTGACGGTGCACCACCACCTGCTGCGCATGCCCTATACGCATGTCCTGCTCGACTGTGCTTCTCCCCGGCACGTGATCTGAACGGGAACTGCTGCGGAGCACGGTTCGCCAGCGCCCCGCACTAGGCCAGAGAGTGGGCCACCATCCAACCGTCGCGGTTCGTCGGCGCGTGTTCCGCCGGTAGCCTCAGTCGTCGTGCATGGGTTCAGAGTGCGGGAGACGACGCTTCTCGCTGCCGCAGCCACGGTCAGCGGCCTGCTCGCGTACGTGTTTCTTTCGTTGGCCACGCGTACGCTCGGCGCTGCGGCGACTGCCCCCGTCTCGGTCCTCTGGACCTATTGGGCTGCGTCGGCTGCGGTGCTCACATTTCCGATTCAGCACTGGATCGCGCGTTCCGTGGCCGCCGACTACGGCGAGGAGAGCGTACGGCGAGCGTTGCCGAAGGTTGTCACGGTCGTCGTCGTGGCCGCTGCGATGGCGGGCTTGGGTGCCTGGTTGTTGCGCGGGCAGCTCTTTCACCGCGAGGATGCGGCATTCCCGGTACTGGTGGCCCTTGTCACGATCGGGTCCGGGTTCATCGGCGTTGTCCGGGGTCGGCTGTCAGCGCGTCACCGTTTTCATGCACTGGGTTGGGCGCTGGCCGGGGAGAACGGCGTGCGCTGCCTGTGCGCCGCGGCGCTGGCGGTCGCCGGCACAGACGCGCCCGCCGCCTTTGGGCTCGCCCTCGCGCTGGGTCCGTTGGCTGGGATGGCCTGGCCCTCCTCGTTCCGGTTCTCGAAGGGTGCGGCGCCGTCGATCGACGGGTCGCCGCTGTCGTTCCTCGGGGGCGTCGCCGGCGGCACCCTGCTGAGCCAGTTCGTGCTGACTTCCGGTCCGGTGGTTCTCTCCCTCTTGGGTGGGTCCCCGGCGGATGTGACCGCACTGTTCGCCGGGCTCGCGCTGTTCCGCGCTCCGTTCATCGTCGGCACCGCCCTGGTGTCACAGGTCACCGGACGGCTGACCGCCCTGGTCGTTCAGGGCCGCCGAGACCTGCTCCGCCGGATCCGCGTGCTGCTCGTCATCGGGGCCGTCGGCTCCGCTGCGTTGGGTGCAGCCATCGGAGCAGTCGCCGGACCGGAGATGGTCCGCATCATCTTTGGTGCAGAGGTCCGGCTGTCCCAGCCGATGGCCGCGCTGATAGTGGCTGGCAGTGCGTTAGCGGTGGCCAACCTCCTGGCCTCGGTGGGCCTGATCGCGCACGCGCGTGGGGGAGCGGTGCTGGGTTGCTGGACGATCGCCTGTGTGGCTGGCGCTGTACCGCTGCTTGCCGACGGCGACGTGCTCACTCGGGTCGTTGTCGCGTTCGTCGTCGCCGAGTCCGTGGCCTTCGCCGCCATGG
>JBOGDX010000099.1:0-8439 GCA_050743225.1 Actinomycetes bacterium
CGTCGGGTTCGACACACCCGCCGCGGAGTGCCGGGCGCGCAACCGCTCCCGCGGCAAGCGGATCCCCGTCGCGGCCCTCGCGGCCCAGCTGCGGACGTGGGCGACGACCCGCGACCTGCTGGCCGACGAGGGGTACGACCTGGTCCTGACGCCGCAGCCCGTGCGCGTCGTACCCGAGGCGTTCGCGACCGCTGCGGCCGCTGCCCGACGACAGGCCGCCGACCCGACGGGACTGCGGTTCGGGCTGCAGGTGGCCGAGTTCCTGCCGCCAGGAGGTGCGGCCGCGACGCGGGACTGGCTGCGCGAGGTGGCCGTCGGCGCGGAGGCGGCCGGGTTCGACGCGATCTACGTCATGGACCACTTCCGGCAGATCCCGCAGGTGGGCCGGGCCTGGGACGACCTGCTGGAGAGCTGGACGGCGCTGGCCTACCTCGCAGCGTGCACCGAGCGGGTACAGCTCGGCACGCTCGTCACCGGCATCACCTACCGCAACGTCGCCCACCTCGGGAAGATCGTGGCCACGCTGGACGTGCTCAGCGGCGGCCGCGCGGTCTGCGGGCTCGGCCTGGCCTGGTTCGCGGCCGAGCACCGCGCGTACGGCTGGGACTTTCCGGCGACGACGGACCGCTACGCGCTGCTGGAGGACGCCCTGCAGCTGCTCCCCCTGCTGTGGGGCCCCGGGAGCCCGGCGTTCCGCGGCCGCCTGCTCGACGTGCCCGAGGCGACCTGCTATCCGCGGCCGCTGCAGGCGCATGTCCCCGTGCTGCTCGGCGGCGCCGGAGAGCGGCGCACCCTGCGGCTGGCCGCGCGCTACGCCGACGCCGCCAACGTCTTCGGCGACGCCGGGACGGTCCGGCACAAGACGGAGGTGCTGCACCAGCACTGCCACGACGTCGGCCGCGAGCCGTCAGCAGTGACGATGACCCACCTGTCCACGACGCTGGTCGGTGAGGACGACCGCCACGTGGAGCGGCTGGTCGAGTCCCGGCGGCCACGCAACCGCAGCGCCGCAGCTCACGCCGCGACGGTCAACGCCGGCACCGTCGAGGACCAGGTCGGGCGGTTCCGTGAGCTCGCGGAGGCCGGCGCCGGAGAGGTCATCGTCCGGCTCCCCGACCTGGCCGACCCCACAGCGCTGGATCGGATGGCGCGGGTGATCGCGGCCTTCCGCTGACGGACGTCGCCGCAAGGCCGAGCCAGCGCCCGCCACCCGGCGACCAAGCGACCTTTGCGGCCAGCTTTGACTGCCTGGTGGTCGTCACCGGGGCGCTGTCGGCCCCTTCCACCGCCAGCAGACAGTCGAAGCTGACCCAGGTTGATCGCACCGACGCGCCTGCGGTGTCGCCGCTCCGCCTACGCTCGCGACACCCTCGTCGCGCTCTGCCTACGCTCGCTCGCTCGCCCCGGACGTCGCCGCGACACCCTCGTCGCGCTCCGCCTACGCTCGCACGCTCGCTCCGGACGTCGCCGCGATGCGACCAGCGCAGCTGGCGGACCCGAGCCAGGTGTGCGGGTTGCCCGCCCAGCACCAGCCGAGCTTCGGCGCGCCCTTGCTGATCCACAACGCCGGCACCCGGCGGTCGCCGCAGCGGGAGGCAACCAAAGAGAAGCAGTGGTTCTTCTCCAGCGCGTCCGGGAACTGCGTCAGGAACGCGATCCCCTCGTCGACCGTGATCGGGGTGCGACCGGCCGCGGTGATCGCCGCCAGCGCGTCGTCCGGGCGGACGTTGCGGTGCTCGGCCCCACGGTCGACGTCGAGGACCACGTAGGCATGCTTGGCCGGCAGCGTCACGGTGTCGATCGCCTCGAAGCTGTGGATGTCGCTGGTGTCCGCCGACACGAACCCGGGCTTGCCGTTCAGTGCGGTCAGGGGCATCGCCCGGTCGGCGGGCACGACGTGCTTGGTCACAACTACGACGAACGGTGCACGGCCTCTCGTCGGCTCGGCCATGGACGCCGACGCGGCCCGGACATCGGCACGCAACGGCTCGAGCAGTTCGACGAAGGCCTCCTCGGTCATGCCCGCCTCGCGCGGGTACCCCTTGGCCAGCAGCGTCGCGACCTGCCGGTCGAACTCCACGTCGGTCATCCGGCCCTCTCCTCGCGCAAGTCAATCGGGTGGGCAAGCGCGCGCAGACGCGGGTTATTCCCGTCACAGGGCGAGCAGGGGGCACGGCGCACGGCAGCGGGCGCGTCGTACGGTGGCGGATGCGCACCTTCCTGGTCTTCGTCGTCGTGCTCGCCCTCGCGGGGGTGGCCGGTGACCGGGTCGCGGCGAAGGTGGCGGCCGACGAGGCGGAGCAGCGGCTCGCCGCTCGCGGCCTCGACGACCCGCGGGTCGAGGCGCACGGGTTCCCGTTCCTCACCCAGCTGATGTCGCGTCGCTTCGGCGAGGTGACGGTCCGCTCACCCGCGATCCGGGTCGGCGGACGGCACGCGGAGGACGTCACCGTCCGAGCCGCCGACGTCACCGGGCCCCGCGACGGCCGGGTCACCGTCGGCCGTCTCGCGGCCACGGGGACCGTGACCTACCAGGAGGTCCTGCGACAGGCGGGTAACGGCGGCATGCGGCTGCGACCGGCGGTCGACGGCAAGGTCGCGCTCCACCGTGACGTCACCGTGCTGGGCCGCACCCTGTCCGTGACCGCGCTCGGCAGGGTCGAGGCGCGCGGCAGGTCGGTCCGGGTGGTGCCGACATCGTTCAAGCTGACCGACGGCAGCACGGTCGACCAGGCTCTGGCGGCACAGCTCGTCGGCAGGTTCTCGATCGACTACCCGGTGCCAGACCTGCCCCGCGGCGTCACGGTGCGCCGCGTCACCCCGGCCTCCGACGGCTTCGTCGTCGAGGTCGCCGGAGCGGACGTGTCGTTCGCCACCTGACCATCGACGGGAGGTGGCTGCCAACGGGAGCCGTCGGCCGACTAGCCTCGATCTTTCATGATCTTGGTTGTTGAGCGGGACTGGTCGTGTGAGTTCGTCTGCCGAGGAGAGGCGTGTCTGGTCTCCGCGTCTCCCGCGGCCTTCCTGGTCCGAGTGCGTCGGGTCGGTGCCGGGGTTATCAGGTCGTGAGTGCGGCGAGCCGGTGGTGACCAGCCAGCAGAGGGTCGGCCCAGGGCCAACCGCGGGGTAGTCGCAGCAGGTGCCTGCGGCCGGTACGCACGATCCGGCCGGCGATGTTGAGCAGCCTCAGTCGCAGCCGCTTGGGTTCCCACGTCCGGGCCGGGGTGCCGGCCAGGGCGAGGTGTTGCGTCCACGCCAGCAGGTCGGCGGCCAGGGAGACCAGCTCAAGCCAGATCTGGTTGGCGGCGAAGTCGTGCAGCGGCAGGTTGCGCAGCCCGGTGTCTTTGAGGCACCGGATCCTGTCCTCAGCCCGGGCCCGGAGCCGGTGACGCATCTCGAGGTCGGCGATCCGGCCGCCGCGGGTGTTGGTAGCGAACACGGTGATCCGCCAGCCGTCGGCGTCGGTCAGCCGGAGTTGGGCGCCCGGATGGGGTCGTTCACGACGGGCGATGACCCGCATGCCGGGCGGCCAGGGCCGCGTCGGTGGCGATAGGTAGCGGGTCAGTTCGGCGACCTGCGCGCCATCGCGTGGGGCACCGTCGGTATCGCGCGCTGCACGCCACGCCTGCCGGGGCAGAGCCTCCAGCGCATCGATGACCGGCTGGTGGGCGGCGATGCCGACCGAGTACCCCAACCCGAGGTCGTGGATGTGGCGGATGAACGCGTGCACGCCGGCGCCGCTGTCGCCGCGGACCAGTACCCGCGAGCGTTGCTGTTCCGGGAGCTGTGCGAGGGCGTCGGTGAGGACCGCGATGTGGTCCGCGGCGTCGTTCGCGCTCGCTTTGCCGGTGCGCAACATTCCCGCGACCGGCTCGCCAGTGCCGGCGGCGCCGTGGTCGAGAAAGGCCAGCAGCGGGTGGAATCCGAAGGTCCGCTTCCAGGTCGCAGTGGCGCCCTCCTTCTCCGAGTGGGCGAGCACGATCGTGGCGTCCAGATCGATGATGATCGGCCCAGCCTCGGCGACCGGGGCATCCAACGACCAGACCCGCGCTCGTGCCCGGGCCCTCGCGGCCCGCAGCGCCTCCAGAGCGGCCGGGGCGTCCTGGGCGAGTGCGGCGATCAGCCGCGACACTGTCGGATCCGAGGCGACCGGACCGAACAGCTCCGGCTGTGCGCGCACCACTGCGAGGTCGGCCAAACAATCCCCACCCAGCGCGATCGCGACCGCCACATCGAGCACCACCTTCCCCGGGTCGTGACGGGCACGCCCTGCCCGCCACGGCGCGAGCTGCGTGCACAACGCCCGATCCAGACCGGCGACGGCCGCGGTCTCGACCAACAGCGACCCGCCCGCCGAGGAGATCAACGACTCGCTGCCCGCGACTACCTGAACACGTCTGGAGCGCCGGTTACCATTCACCTGCGGAGTGCCTCTCGGCTCGGTCTTCTGCTGTCTTCGCAAACACCAGAATCCCAAGCAGAGCAGGCACTTCCGTGCATCTACCGTCCGTGTCGCTCGACCAGATCAGCGCCAGACGAAAGATCGAGGCTAGGCGGCCGGTGTGACGTCCGTGTGGCCGAAGGCATCTCCCTTGAACAGCAACGGTTCGTCGCGCTCCTTCGCCAACGCATAGGCGAAACAGTCGCCGAAGTTCAACTGCGCGGGATGACCGCTCCCCTTCCCGAAGTCGCGATGTGCCGCCCGCGCGAGCCGCGCCTGCGCGGCCGTGACGTCGGTGACCACGATGCGCGCCTCTCGGAGTAGTCGGTCGAGCTGGCGCGACGTCACTGGGTCCCGCTTTGCGTCGACCACGATGGCGGTCTCGACGTAGGTGGCTGCGGACATGACCGGCGAGCGGGCGTTCACAAGGGCGGAAGCGAGGTGTTCGGCGTCGGGCTCGCTGTTGAGGATGGCGAAGACGGCCGAGGTGTCGACGATCAACGGGGCAGCCCGAGATCGTCGTAGAGCAGGTCCCCATGTCCGGTCGAGTGCCACGGCTCCGGCAACGGCCCCATGGCCCGTGCCACGTCGAGAATGCGCTGCACCCGGCTAGCCGGGGCGCCCTCGTCCTCGGCGGCGTGGACACGTTCCGCGCGCTCCCGCAGGGCGACGACGACAGCCTCGGTCAGGCTCACCCCCGTGCGAGCGGCCAGGTCGCGAGCGAGACGCTCCGCTTCCGGGTTCTTGATGTTGATCGCCATCTTCACCACCGGGTAGACGGTATGGGTATAAACTCTACCATCGTGGCGGGGGCGCCATGGCGAGAAGCTCGCCCAGTGCCCTGCCGCCGACTCGTGCATCACCGGCGTGACACGCGCGATGACGATCGCCGCGTGGCCCGCACTCAGCTGGTGCAGAACTCGTTGCCCTCCGGGTCGTGCATGACCACGTAGTAGACCGGGTCCTCGGGGTCGTCCTCCTGGGTGCGCCGCCAGTCGCTCGCCCCGAGCATGGCCCCCGACGGCGGTCGCGCCTCTGACGACCGCCGCTCACGAGTGGTGGTGCGCTTGTGAGGCCGGTCCGCGTTTCGGTGCGTAGGTGTAGCCCTTGGGCAGCTTCCCGGTCCTCGGGTCGACGACGGCGAACTGTGCCATCAGCCCGTTGTCCTCGTGGTCGAGCATGTGGCAGTGGATCATGTAGACCCCGGTGTAGTCGGTGAACTTGGCCATCACGCGGACCCGCTCGCCAGGGTCGAGTCGCCAGGTGTCCTCGAGCCCGCGCTCCCAGGGCGGCGGCTTCTTCCCGTTGCGCGACACGGTGCGCCACAGCTCCTGGTGCAGGTGCATGAAGTGGGTGATGTTCGTGGGGTTGCGCATCTCCCACATCTGGGTCGATCCCAGGTCCACCTTGTAGACGACGCGCTCGTGGTCGAACGGTCTTCCGTTGAGCGTCCAGAAGGTGCCTCCGCCGCGCTTCCCGAGTCCCACGGACCAGACCGCCGACACGCGGGCCGGGCGCTTCATCTTCGGCGCCGGCCGCAACCTCGTGGGCAGCCGACTGCTGTCGCCCACGGAGCTGCGGACGCGGAACTGCATGATCTGCGCCGCCGGCGAGCCGACCGCCCCGGGCGGAGCGTTCAGCCGCGGGACGCTCTGCAGGACGACGTCCTTGCCCAGCTCACCTCGGAAGTCCACGACGACGTCCACGCGCTGCGCCGGCCCGAGCAGGACGTTCTGCCGGACGACAGCCTGGGGCAGGAGGCCGTTGCCGGTGCCGACCTGCACGAGCGGTCGCCCGTTCGAAAGCGTCAGGTCATAGGTGGTGAACGGCGACGAGTTGAGCAGCCGGAGCCGGTAGCGGTGGGTGGCGACATCGAGGTACGGGGCGAAGCGGCCGTTGACGAGGATCCGGTCGCCGACGGTTGCGTCGTTGGGTGGAGCCATCGGTCCGGTCATCGGAGTCATGTGCTCCATGACCGGCATGAGCTGGTTGCTCAGGTCCAGGCTGCGCTCCGAAAGCATCAACGGCAGGTCGTAGCGCCCGGTGGGCAACCCCAGTCGCTTCGTCCAACGGTCGGTGACCAGGAACATCCCCTGGAGGCCCCGCCAGTTGTTGCGGGTCGTCACGTCCATGCGGTGGTCGTGGTACCAGTTGAACGCCGCGGGCAGAGGGCGTCCCCCATCGGTGAGCGGGTAGTCGTAGGTCCGGGACTTCCCCCTGCCGATGAGGAACCGCGCCGGTTGCCCGTCGTGCTCGTAGCGGTGATGGTCGCCGTGCAGATGCACCGAGAGGCGGCCACGCGACGGCAGGCGGTGGGCGAACTTGACTCGTGTCCGCTTGCCGGCCGGCCGGACGATCGTCGGGCCAGGGTAGGTGCCGCCGTACGTCCACATCGTCGTCAACGGCCCGGTAGGCATCACGCGCACGTCCGCCTGCTTCACCGGGATCCTGATCCTCGACTTCTGCAGCGTCTGCGGCAGCACCAGCGGCTGGTCGAACGACTGCGGCGCCGGCTGCACCCCGCCGGGGCTGCCGGAAATCGTGAGAGTCCCCCGCATGGTCACGGCGTGGAAGATGCAGCGGAACGCGTAAGTCCCGGGCGCCAGGGCGCCGACGTTCTCCACGGTGGCGGTCTCGCCCGGAAGGACGATCACGGAGAAGAGCGGATTGCCGTTCGCGTCCCGGTCGTCCGCGGTGACCGAATGGCGCGTGTTGTCGAAGTTGATGACGCTCAGCGTCCCGCCCTTGGCCAGCTCGATGTTCGGGTTGGCGAAGCCGCCCAGGGTGGCGCCGCGGTCGATGCGGACCGTCGCCGACGACGGGGCCTCGGTCAGTGCTGCCGTGTCCGCTCCGGCTGTGCCCAACCCCGGACTCGTGGCAGCCGCCGTGGCGACGGTGACGAGCGCGACCGTGATGACGGCGCCGAGGCGCCGCACGTGTCCTCGCGGCACGACCAAGATGCTGGCACAGCCACGGCGTGAACGGAGCCCCTCGAACTAGTCACCGCAATGGCCCACCTCAGGGGTACCGCTTGACCCACAACCGGGTCTACGCTCCGGCCGCCACGTCCACCTCACGAGGGGGCTTTCATGGGGACCCGTACGTACCGAACCAGGGCGATTGCCACCGGAACGGTCGGCGCGCTCATCGCCGCCGTCACCGTCGCGCTGACGACGGCAGCACCCGCCGAGGCGGCGGTGAAGACGGTCGATGTGCGCATGACCGCCAACGCCATCACCTTCAGCGGGGGAGGGGCATCCACCGCCAACGGCGTGACCACGCTGCGCCCGGGCCGCTACCACTTCCACGTGGTGGCACGCGGGGGTGGCCACGCGCTCCAGCTGCTGGCCCTCCGCGGCGGCTACACGGCAGAGCAGGCGCAGCAGGACTTCCCCCTCGCCTTCGAGGGCAACGTCGAAGCCGTCCAGCGGATCGACAACGGAGTGGACTTCCGTGGGGGCGCGGCTGCCCGGCCGAAGCACCCCGGGGACATGGTTGTCGCCCTGAAGGCGGGACCGCTGCTGGCCGTTGACCAGGCCAGCCCGACGATCGCCCCGCTCAACATCTCGGGCAAGGCCCGCACGGGGGCCCGAGCGCCCAGCAGCGGCACCTACACCTCGTTCACGTACGGGTGGGAGGTCACCAGCGACCTGCCGGCGTCGGGCAGGGTCAAGTTCCGCAACCAGTCCGACCAGCCGCACTTCCTCGTGCTACAGCGCGTCAAGGAGTCGACGACCAACGCCAAGGTCCGGCGGTTCATCAAGTCAGGTGGGGAAGGCAACCCGCCGTGGGTGCTCCGTGGCGGCGCGGAGAGCGGCGTCCTCTCGCCCGAGCGCAGCCAGCTGTTCAGCTACGACCTGCGGCCCGGCAAGTACTTCATCGCATGCTTCTGGCCCGACTACTTCACCGGCGAGCCGCACGTCTTCCATGGCATGTGGAAGCTGGTCACGCTCCGCTAGCCAATCGGTCGATCTTGTTCGTCGGGGGTCGGCCACCGT
>JBOGDX010000100.1:0-8381 GCA_050743225.1 Actinomycetes bacterium
CCGCGGTCCAGGCGGGCCGTCCCAGCGCCATGAACGGGTTCAGCGACGGCGACTCGAACACGTGCCCGCCGTCGAGCCCCTCGGCGGCTGCCAGCGGTGCCAGGTCGACGACGTGGTCGCCGAGGGCGACTCCGACGCGCGGCTCCTCACCGTCGTACGAGAAGACGCCGTACGGCAGGCTGGTCGCCGGGAACGGCGATCCCTCCGGTACCTCCACCCAGCTGGTCATCACGTCCGGTCCCCGCCATCGCGGAGGACACCCAGCTCGCGCAGCTCGTCCAACGGCTCGGCCACCCCGCAGCAGCCGAAGGACCGGAAGCGACGGCGCACAGCCTCCCCGTCGCGCTTCGTCCAGGAGCGGACCTCCTTGGCGAGCACCCTGGCGTCGCGCTCGGCCAGCACGTCCGCCGTCTCCTCGCGGGTGGCGCGGCCGGCTAAGGTGCGCTGGGTCGCGACGAGGACGTTGAGCACCCCGTGCTGTTCGAATCCCTCCGCCGTCGTGGTGCGCACCGCGTGATGGAGCCCCGCGGTCAGCTTGAACTTCAACCGTCGCTCGGCACAGCCCACCAGGAAGGCCGCGAGCTCGGACTCGCTGGGGTGAGCCTCGGCGGTGACCCCACCCGTTCGGTACTTCGCTGCCTTCCAGCCGGAGCTCACGACGAAGTCCAGTGCGGCGGCCGGCGCGTCCCGAGGGACCTCGAGGAAGCCCAGGTAGACCCCGTTGTGCTTCAGGCCGAGCAGGTCGTCGGCGATGACCTGTGCGGCGCCTTCCCCCAGGACGGCGAGAGGCGCCTCGAACCCGACGACCGTGACCCTCTTGAACGCAGCCGCCGCCCGGACCGCGTCGTAGATCCCCGGCTGCGCCGGGTCGTACACCATCGAGATCAGGACCGCCTGATGGGGCGCGAGTGTCGCGGCGAGCTCGGCGACACGCGACGCCGGGCAGACGAAGACGCCGACGGCATCCGACCAGGCCTCGTCCCGACGATCCAGATGGGCGCGCACGGCGGCGTCCATCGGCGCGTTGCCAGGGGGGAACAGGGCGGCATCGTCGACGAGACCGGTGAGCAACGGGTCGTCCGGGCGCGGCATGACCTCAACCTAGCGACGTGGCAGGGTAGGTCTGACTGCAGGAGGACTGCAGACGACAGCAGGACGATCAGGTCTCCGGGAGCGTGCGCGATGCCCTACTACCGCCAGGTCGGTGCGGTCCCGCGCAAGCGGCACACGCAGTTCCGACAGCCCGACGGCAGCCTCTATGCCGAGGAGCTGATGGGCGTCGAGGGCTTCTCCTCCGACGCTTCGCTGCTCTACCACCGGCACATTCCGACGGCGATCGTCTCGAGCGACGCCTTCGACGGGCCGACCTTCGAGCGTCGTCCGAACCACCCGCTCAAGCCGCGCCATCTCAAGACGCACAAGCTGGACGGCGCGGCGTCCGCACGAGATGCCGTGCTCGGCCGGCAGCACCTGCTGGCCAACGCCGACGTGCGCATCTCCTACGCGGTCGGGACCGAGCCTTCCCCGCTCTACCGCAACGCGATCGGGGACGAGTGCGTCTACGTCGAGAGCGGTGACGCGGTCGTCGAGACCGTGTTCGGCGCACTGACCGTCTCCAGTGGCGACTACGTGGTCCTCCCCACGTCCACGACACACCGGTGGGTCCCGCGAGGCGAGCTGCGAGTCCTGGTGACCGAGGCGTCAGGGCACATCCGGCCGCCGAGGCGCTACCTGTCGGCCAAGGGACAGTTCCTCGAGCACGCGCCGTACTGCGAGCGCGACATCCGGGGCCCCGCCGAGCCGTTGCAGGCCGACGGCGAGGACGTCGAGGTGCTGGTGCAGCACCGCGGTCCGGGCACGAGCACCGCATGGACGCGCTACGTCTACGCCCACCACCCGTTCGACGTCGTCGGCTGGGACGGCTGCCTCTACCCGCACGTGTTCTCGATCCACGACTTCGAGCCGATCACCGGGCGGCTTCACCAGCCGCCGCCGGTGCACCAGACCTTCGAGGGCCCCAACTTCGTGATCTGCTCCTTCGTGCCGCGACTGTTCGACTACCACCCGGAGGGCATTCCGGCGCCGTACAACCACGCGAACGTCGACTCCGACGAGGTGATCTTCTACACCGGCGGCGACTTCATGTCCCGCAAGGGTGCCGGCATCGAGCAGGGGTCGATCTCGCTGCACCCCTCGGGGTTCACCCACGGTCCGCAGCCCGGCTCCGTCGAGGCGTCCATCGGCAAGGAGCGGACCGACGAGCTGGCCGTCATGGTCGACACGTTCCGGCCGCTGGACCTGCTCGACCCCGCCCTGGCGTGCGAGGACACGTCGTACGCGTGGACCTGGGCCGGCCGAAGCACCGGCGGCGGTGGCGCAGGGCCCGACTCGACGACCGGCTGACTCAGCCGGTCGCGCGCACCCCTCGCGATCCCTGGGTGGCTACAGGCCGCGGCCGCTACGGCGGCGCAGTGCCGGCACCACGAACATCACGACGACGACGATCAGGGCGATGATCACTAGCAGCTTGAGCATGGTCGGAAGGTCCTCCCGGTCGGTGTCTGGCCTCCCTCATGCCCCGTCGCCTTGACGCCACACCCGGCTACCGCAGGCAGGTGGCGGGCAGCTCGAACCAGCGCAGGTGCTCGAAGTCGGCCGAGACCATCCGCGACAGGTCGGCGTCGGCCTCCGCGGCGCGGGCGGGCGCCTTCGCGAACACCTCGCGGGCCTCGTCGAGATAGCCGGCCAGTGCCGACTCCGGCACCGGTTCGTCGTGGCGTGGGTACGTCATGGCGCCGGTCGTCGCGTCGTAGCTGACCTGGTCGAGGCGCAGCGGCGGCTCGACCGGCCCCGCGCGGTGCCGCCACAGCCCGGTCGCCGTGTCGAACGTGTAGTCGGGCAACAGCCGCCAGCCCTCGTCGGCGACGAGCGACACTGCCGCGACGACGTAGTCGGCGACCGCTGCTGACACGAAGTAGTTGAAGTTGATCCGGACCCAGCCCGGCTTGATGCCCTCGCACCCGTGCGCGATCTCGCGCTCGAACTCGTGCGACCGGTCCAGGTCGATGCCGAGCAGGCGGTGACCGTAGGGACCCGCGCACGAGCAGCCGCCACGGGACTGGATGCCGAACAGGTCGTTGAGCAGCGCGACCACGAAGTTGTGGTGCAGGTACTGCCCACCTTCGCGACGTACGACGAACGACACGATCGACAGCCGCTCGGCGTCGAGGTTTCCGAGGATCTCGATCGCGGGGTGCTCACGCCAGGCCTCCACCGCCCGGCGCAGCAGCAGCTCCTCGCGGGCGCGGATGGTCTCGACACCTACGGCCGCCTTGAGCTGGAAGACCAGACCCGCGCGGATCGACTCGACGATCGCAGGGGTCCCGCCCTCCTCCCGGTGCGCCGGGTCTTCGAGGTAGCGGTGCTCGAGCGGGTTCACGTAGGCGACGGTTCCTCCGCCGGGCACCACCGGGACGCGGTTGGTCATCAGCTCCCGGCGGACGACGAGAACGCCCGGCGTCCCGGGACCACCGATGAACTTGTGCGGCGACAGGAAGACGGCGTCCTTGTGGCACCCGGGGTGGACTTCGCATCGCCGGTTCATCTCGATCTCGATGTACGGCGCGGCGGCCGCGAAGTCCCAGAAGGACAGCGCGCCGTGCCGGTGCAGGAGGTCGGCGATGCGGTGGGTGTCGCTGACGATGCCGGTCACGTTGGACGCCGCGGAGAACGATCCGATGCGCAGCGGGCGGTCGGCGTGTTCGAGGAGCTTCTCCTCCAGGACCGTGGTGTCGATGTGCCCGTCCCGGTCCTCCGGGATGGTGACGACGTCGCAGATGGACTCCCGCCACGGCAGCTCGTTCGAGTGGTGCTCGAACGGCCCGATGAAGACGACCGGCCGCTCGGCGAGCGGGATGTGGCCCGTCAGGCCGTAGCGGTCGTCGAGGTCGGCGGGGATGCGCAGGTTGAGCAGGCCGATCAGCTTGTCGACCGCGGCCGTCGAGCCCGACCCGCAGAAGATCACCACGGTGGACTCGTCGCCGCCGACCGCGTCGCGGACGATGCGGCGGGCGTCCTCGCGCAACCTGGTCGTCTGCAGCCCGGTGCCGCTGGACTCGGTGTGCGTGTTGGCGTATCGGGGCAGCACCTCGGCGCGGATGAAGTCCTCGATGAAGGAGAGCGCGCGGCCGCTGGCCGTGTAGTCGGCGTAAGTGACCCGTCGCGGGCCGTACGGGCCGTGCATGACCTGGTCGTCGCCGATCACCGACTCGCGGATGCGCGCCAGCAGCGGGCTCTCGGCATCGTGGTGGTCCACGGCCCCACGGTAGGCCGTCGTGGCCGCATGGTGGGCCGTGTCACCAGGTGAGGGGTACCGGCTGCTTCGACCGGCTGCTTCCGGCTGAAGGAGCGGCCCGGTCCGGTCGATAGGACCTAAGTGTCGGCGAAGCGACGGTCGGAGGCGGAGCAGCAGGTCGGCGAGCTGCTCGACACCGCGCGCAAGTCGCTGCACCTGAGCGTGGCCTTCCTGTCGCGGCTGGACGGGGCGACGCAGCACCTCGAGGTCGTCGAATCGAGCGTGCCGCTGGTGTTCCGGGACGGGCAGACCCAGCGGCAGGAGACGTCGCTGTGCCAGGCGGTCCTGGACGGCCGGCTCCCCCCGGTGATGCCGGACCTGCGCGCGTTCCCTGAGGCGATGAAGCTGCCCGCGTCCCGGATCCCGCGCATCCGCAGCTTCGTCTCGGTCCCCGTCCGGCTCAGCGACGGCCGCCTCTACGGCACGTTCTGCGCCGCGGGGCTGACGAGCGACAAGGGGCTCACGAAGCGCGACCAGTCCCTCATGGAGGTTCTCGCCCAGGCCGCGTCGGTGATCATCGAGCCGGATGTGCGCGAGCGGGAGCGCCGAGCCGAGGTCGAGGGCCGGCTCGAGCCGCTGCTGGCGTCGGGTGGCCCGACGGTCGTGCTGCAGCCGATCGTCGAGCTGGCGACCGGGCGCCGGGTGGGCGCGGAGGCGCTGAGCCGCTTCCCCGCGGACTGGGAGCGCCCGCCCGACGTCTGCTTCGCCGAGGCGCACAGCGTCGACCTCGGGCACCAGATGGAGGTCGCCGCCCTGCACCGTGCGGCCGAGCACCTGGGTGGGGTGACCGGCTACGTGTCCATGAACGTGTCGCCGGCCACCCTGCTGACGCCGGAATGCCCCGCGCTGCTGACGACCCTGCCGCTGCGCCGCGTGCTGCTCGAGCTCTCGGAGCACGACCCGGTCGACGACTACGACGCGCTGCGATCGACGCTCGCACCGTTGCGGGCGCTCGGCATGCGGCTCGCGATCGACGACGTGGGTGCCGGGTTCTCGTCGCTGCGCCACATCGTCGTCACGGCGCCGGACGTGATCAAGCTCGACCGCAGCCTGGTGGACGGGGTCGCCGGCGATCCGGTGCTGCGCACCCTGGTGCGCTCGCTGGTGGACTTCGCCCGGGGCAGCGGCGCCGATGTCGTCGCGGAAGGCATCGAGACCGCCGAAGACGCCGCAGTCCTGGACACCCTCGGGGTGGGCTACGGGCAGGGCTGGCACTTCGGCCGGCCCGGCCCGCCGGAGCGGCTCGGCGCGGCCGCCCCCGGAGCGGCGTCCGCGCTGCCGTCTCAGGTCAGCTCGAGCTGGGCGGCGCCGACGCCCGACGTGCGGCGCTCGAGGTCGAGCAGCGTCCGCTTCCGGTCGAGCCCGCCGCCGTAGCCGGTGAGCGAGCCGTTGGCCCCGATGACCCGGTGGCACGGCACCACGATCGAGAGCGGGTTGCGGCCGTTCGCCAGGCCGACGGCACGCGACGCCCGCGGGTTGCCGACTCGCGCCGCGAGCTCGCCGTAGTTGATCGTCTCGGCGTAGGGGATGTCGCGCAGCGCATGCCAGACCGTGACCTGGAACGGCGTGCCGGCCGGGTCGAGCGGCAGGTCGAACTCGGTGCGCGCACCGTGGAAGTACTCGCCGAGCTGGGCGACGGCCCGATCGAGCACGTCGCACGGCCCGGTCGACCAGGTCGGGTCGGGCTCGGCCGCGAACAGAAGCCGGGTGAGCGAGATGCCGTCGCTGGTCAGCAGCAGCGGCCCGACGGGGCTGTCGGCGGTCGTGGTGTACGTGGTGGTCATGAGCGGATCTCCCGGTCGGTGACGACATGCCAGAGGTGGATGAGTGCGTAGGACCGCCAGGGACGCCAGCGATCGCCGTGCGCGGCGGCCGCGCTCGGATCGCCCGCTGCGCCGAGCCGCTCCAGCCCGCGGCGGACGCCCAGGTCGGTGGTGAGCAGGACGTCCGGGTCGCCCAGCGCGCGCATCCGGACGTAGTCGGCGGTCCACGGGCCGACACCCGGCAGCGCCAGCAGCCCGGCCGTCGTCTCGTCACGGTCGGCCCCGGCGTCGACGTCCAGCCGGCCGTCGGCGACCGCGGCGCACAGCGCGACCAGGGTGCGGCCCCTGCTGCGGGGCATGGGCATGCTGTCCGGGTCGGCCGCGGCGAGAGCGTCCGCAGTGGGGAAGTGGTGGCTCACGCCGTCCGGGGCGGGCCCGCTGACCGGCTTTCCGTACGTCCGCACGAGCCGTGCGGTCACGGTCCGGGCGCCGGCGACCGAGACCTGCTGGCCCACGACCGCCTTCACCGCCATCTCGATGCCGTCAACGGCCCCCGGCACGCGCACCCCCGGCCACGCGGCCACGAGGGGGGCGAGCAACGGGTCGGTGGCGAGCACTCCGTCGACGGCGGCCGAGTCGGCGTCGAGGTCGAGCAGCCGCCGGGCGCGGGCGACGGCGGGAACGACGTCGCGCGGGTCGGTCAGGCCGAGCTCGCAGAGGACGTGGTCGGCGGCCGGGCGCAGCGAGACCGTGGCCTCGCCGTGCGGCAGCTGCAGGGCACGCTGGTAGGTAGACCCGTCCGCCGCCTCGACTCCCGGGACGGACTTCGACGCCAGCATCCGCATCAGGCCGGCTCCGTCGAACGGCGGTCGGACCGGCAGCCGCAGGCTCAGCGTCCCGGGTGCGGGTCGTGCCGTGTGCGGCCGCCGCTCGGCCGCGGCCCGCAGCTCTCGCGGCGACGCGGCGAACACGGTCCGGACCGTGTCGTTGAACTGCCGGATGCTGGCGAACCCTGCCGCGAACGCGACCTCCGAGAACGCCATCCGGGTCGTCTCGACGAGGATGCGTGCCGTGTGGGCGCGCTGGGCCCGGGCCAGCGACTGGGCCCCCGCGCCGACCTCGGCGGTGAGCAGGCGGTGCAGCTGCCGGTCGCTGTATCCCAGCCGATCCGCCAGGCCCGCCACCCCCAGCCGGTCGACCGCCCCGTCGGCGATGAGGCGCATCGCCCGGGCGACCGTGTCGGACCGGACGTTCCACTCCGGCGAGCCGGGGGAGGCGTCCGGGCGGCACCGCCGGCAGGCCCGGAAGCCGGCCAGCTGGGCGGCCGCGGCGGTGGGGTGGAACGTGACGTTCCGCCGCCTCGGGGTCGTCGCCGGGCAGCTGGGCCGGCAGTAGATGCCAGTCGTCGTCACCGCCGTCACGAACCACCCGTCGAAGCGGGCGTCGCGGCTGCTGACGGCGCGGTAGCAGGTCTCGTGGTCGAGCACGTGCTCCACCCTGCCTCGTCGGACCGACAGTTTCTAGCGGGCATCGGACATCACGGTCGCGTTGCGTACCGTTCGCTGCGTGCGGATCGTGTCGCTGCTCCCATCGGCCACCGAGATCCTCTTCGCCGTCGGCGCGGGTGATCACGTGGTCGGGGTGACGTTCGAGTGTGACCACCCGCCGCAGGCCCGCTCCCGGCGGATCGTCTCCACCAGCTCGCTCCCCGAAGGGCTCTCGCCCGCGCAGATCGACGCCGCGGTGGCCCAGCGGATGGCGGCCGGCGAGGACCTCTACCGGCTCGACGCCGGCGCCCTGGCCGGACTTGATGCGGACCTGGTCGTGACCCAGGACCTGTGCGCGGTCTGCGCCGTCGACGTGTCGATCGTGGACGACGCATTGACCTACCTCGGCTGCCGGGCCGAGGTGCTGACCCTGGACCCGCAGACCCTGGACGAGGTCCTGGCGTCGGTGCAGGTGCTCGGCGCGGCGACGGGCAGCGAGGAGCGGGCCGGCGCCCTCGTGACGGCCCTGCGTCTCCGTCTGCGGGACGTGGCGGGCGCGGTCGCGGGCCGCCCTCCGGTTCCGGTGATGGTCCTCGAGTGGACCGACCCGCCGTTCGCGCCCGGTCACTGGGTGCCCGACATGGTCACCGTCGCCGGGGGCCGCCCGCTGCTCGGCACCCCCGGTCAGCGCTCGGAGCGCACCACCTGGGACGCGGTCGCGGCGGCCGACCCCGCCGTCGTCGTGGCCGCCCCGTGCGGCTTCGGCCTGGCCGAGTC
>JBOGDX010000101.1:0-8371 GCA_050743225.1 Actinomycetes bacterium
GGTCAGGTGTCCGTGCGAACCGTCAAGCTCTTCGCCGACGGCGTCATCGAGGCGGGCACTGCGGCTCTGCTCGCGCCGTACGACGACGCTCCCGACACCTGCGGGCTGCCCGTCTGGGAGCCTCGGGAACTGGCGGCGGCCGCCGCGGCGTTCGATGCCGACGGGTTCCAGCTGCACATCCACGCGATCGGCGACGCCGGGGTTCGCGCGGCCCTTGACGCCGTGGAGCACGTCGCTCGCGTCAACGGCCCCCGCGACCGCCGACCCGTCGTCGCCCACACCCAGCTCGTCGACCCGGACGACCTCGGGCGGTTCGCCGCCCTCGGCGTCATCGCCAACTTCGAGCCGCTGTGGACCAGGCTCGACCCGGTGATGACCGACCTCACGCTGACGCGGATCGGCGGCCGGCGCGGTGGGCGCCAGTACCCCATGGCCAGCCTGCTGCGATCGGGAGCTGCGCTCTCGATGGGCAGCGACTGGCCGGTCAGCTCGCACCGTCCGCTCGAGGGCCTTCCCGTCGCGGTCACCCGCCAGACGGCCGACGGCGAACCCCCCGGCGGCTGGGTGCCCGACGAGCGGCTGCCGGCCTCCGCGGCGCTGGCCGCCTACACCGCCGGTGTGGCCCACCAGGCCTTCGAGGGCGAGCGCTGGGGCGGCGTCGCCGTCGGCCGGCGCGCCGACCTGGTCTGGCTCGACGACGACCCGCTGGACACCGACCCGCTCGCCTGGCCGCAGCTGCGCGTCCTGGGCACCTGGCTGGGCGGGACGGCGACCTGGCTGCACGGCGCGGGCCACGTGGCTCGCCCGAACTGACGTCGGCGGGGTAACGATTCCGTCGCCACGGTGGTTGGCGGCGACGGAATCGCTTGTCCGACCCCAGTTGCTCTGACAGGATCGCCCCTGCGAGTCCCGCCCGCAGTCACGGAGGTGTCCCGGGGTGCACCAGCTGATCGCCGGTCGCCGCCGCGCCGGTCGCTCCGCGGAGACATTCGACGTCACAGACCCCTCGACCGGCGAGACCGTCGAGACCGTCCGGCTCGCCGACGCGGCCGATGTGCACGACGCCGTTCGCGCCGCTCGTGACGCGTTCCCGGGCTGGTCCTCGGCGCCGCCGGTCGAGCGCTCATCGGCCCTCACGCGCATGGCGGCGGTGCTCGACCGCCGGTCCGACGAGATCGCGCGGACCGAGACCCGCCAGACGGGCAAGCCGATCCGGCTCTCCACCGGTTTCGACGTGCCGGGCACCGTGGACAACGTCGCGTTCTTCGCCGGCGCCGCGCGAAACCTCGAGGGAAAGGCCGCGGGGGAGTACTCCGCTGACCACACCTCCTACGTCCGTCGCGAGCCCGTCGGCGTCGTCGGCGCGATCGCCCCGTGGAACTACCCGCTGCAGATGGCGGCGTGGAAGGTGCTGCCGGCGATCGCGGCGGGGAACACGGTGGTGCTCAAGCCGGCCGAGCTGACGCCGCTCACCGCGTTGGCGTTCGCCGAGGCCGCGCAGGAGGCGGGCGTGCCTGACGGGGTCGTCAACATCGTGTCCGGGGCGGGCGGCGTTGCCGGGGAGGCGTTGATCGCGCATCCGGACGTCGACATGGTCTCGTTCACCGGCTCGTCCGCCGTGGGCCGGCGGGTGATGGAGGTGGCGTCGAAGGGCCCGAAGCGGGTCCATCTCGAGCTCGGCGGCAAGGCCCCCTTCCTGGTGCATGACGACGCCGACCTCGAGGCCGCGGTCCACGGTGCCGTCGCGGGCGCGCTCATCAACACCGGCCAGGACTGCACCGCGGCAACCCGGGCGTACGTCCAGCGGCCGCTCTACGACGAGTTCGTCGCGGGCGTTGCCGACGTCATGGACGGCGTCGTGCTCGGGGCGCCCCTGGACGAGCGGACGGACCAGGGTCCCCTCGTCTCACGCCGGCAGCAGGAACGGGTCGCCGGCTTCGTCGACCGGGCCAGGACGTCAGGGGCCAAGGTGGTCCGCGGAGGAGCCGCCCCCGGAGGCGGGCTGGCCCGCGGCGCCTACTACGAACCGACGCTTGTCGTCGACGCGCCGCAGCAGTCCGAGATCGTGCAGGACGAGGTGTTCGGACCCGTCCTCGTCGTGCTGCCCTTCGACTCCGACGACGAGGGGCTGCTGCTCGCCAACGACACGCCGTACGGCCTGGCGGCCTCGGTGTGGACGCGCGACGTGTTCCGGTCGCTGCGGGCGACGCGGGAGCTGCGGGCGGGGTGCGTCTGGGTCAACGACCACATCCCGATCATCAGCGAGATGCCGCACGGGGGCGTCAAGGCCTCTGGCTTCGGGAAGGACATGTCGACCTACTCGTTCGACGACTACACCGTCGTCAAGCACGTCATGTACGACGGAACGGGCGCCGCCAGGAAAGAATGGCACCGGACCGTGTTCACCGGACCGACGTGACAGGAGAACCCTCGGCATGACCTCAGCGCACCAGGACCCACGCTTCCGAGAGATCGTCCGCTCACAGCTCTCCCGCCGGTCCCTGCTCCGGGGCGCCGGCGGCGCCGGTGTCGCGGCCGCCCTGGCCGCCTGCGGCACCGGTGGCTCCGGCACGTCCGCGAAGCCAGACCCGCAGGTGAAGGACAGGTCGGCGACCGACAAGGTCGTGCGGTGGGCCAACTGGCCCGCGTACCTCGACTTCGACGAGGAGAGCAGTACGTACCCGACCCTGGAGAGGTTCCAGGAGGAGACAGGGATCAAGGCGACCTACGCCGAGGACATCGACGGCAACGACACCTACTACGCCAAGATCCAGGGCCAGCTCAAGAACGGCCAGGACATGGGCAAGGACGCGATCGTCCTCACCGACTGGATGGCGACCCGCATGATCCGGCAGGGCTACGTCCAGGAGCTGGACAAGTCGAACATCCCGAACGCGGCGAACCTCCTGGCGACGTACCAGGACGCCGAGTTCGACCCCGGTCGTCGGTTTACGCTGACCTGGCAAGGCGTGTACGGCGGGATCGGCTACCGCAAGGACAAGGTCGGGCGCGAGCTCAGGACCATCGACGACCTGTGGGCCCCCGAGCTCAAGGGCAAGGTGGTGGTCCTCGACGAGATGCGCGACACCATCGGCTGCATCATGCTCAGCCAGGGGGCCGACATCTCAGCCAAGTTCGGCGAGGACGAGTACATGGCCGCCATCGACGAGCTGCAGAAGCATCTCGACTCCGGCCAGATCCGCAAGGTCACGGGCAACTCCTACATGGAGGACCTCCGGAGCGGCAACGCGATCGCGGCGATCGCGTGGTCCGGCGACATCACAACGCTCGCGTACGAGGAGGAGGACCCCAACTACACGTTCGTCCTTCCGGAGTCCGGTGGCACGCTGTCGTCCGACAACCTGATGGTGCCGATCGGCTCGCCGCACAAGACCAACGCCGAGACGCTGTTCAACTTCTACTGCGACCCGGCGAACGCCGCCGAGGTGGCGGCGTACGTCCAGTACATCTGCCCGATCGAGGGGGCCCAGGCCGAGATGGAGAAGATCGACCCGTCGCTGGTCGACAGCCCGCTCATCTTCCCGACCGCCGAGTACCTGGAGCAGGTCAAGGCGTTCCGGACCCTCACAACCGACGAGGAGACCGCCTTCTCGGAGGAGTTCCAGAAGGTGCTCGGCAACTGATGGCTCGTGCGGACGAGGCCTCGGGGGGGCGGCACCTCCGGCTCGAGGGAGTCACGAAGAGGTTCGGCGGGTTCGTCGCCGTCGACGACCTCACCCTGACGATCCCGTCCGGCTCGTTCTTCGCACTGCTGGGCCCGTCGGGCTGCGGCAAGACCACGACGCTGCGGATGGTGGCCGGGCTGGAGGAGCCCACCGAGGGCAGGATCCACATCGGCGACGACGACGTAACCCAGGCCAAGCCGTACAAGCGCCCGGTCAACACGGTGTTCCAGAGCTACGCGCTCTTCCCGCACCTCGACGTCTTCGAGAACGTCGCGTTCGGCCTGCGCCGCCGCGGGTCGAAGGACGTAAGGCGGAAGGTCGAGGACGCGCTCGAGCTCGTGGAGCTGGCGCCGATGGCGCGTCGCAAGCCGGTCCAGCTCTCGGGCGGACAGCAGCAGCGGGTGGCCCTCGCGCGGGCGATCGTGAACCGACCCGCGGTCCTCCTGCTGGACGAGCCGCTCGGGGCGCTGGACCTCAAGCTGCGCCGGCAGATGCAGATCGAGCTCAAGCGCATCCAGACCGAGGTCGGCCTCACGTTCGTGCACGTCACGCACGACCAGGAGGAGGCCATGACGATGGCCGACACGATCGCGGTCATGAGCTCCGGGCGGGTCGAGCAGCTCGGCGGACCGACCGACCTCTACGAGTCGCCGGCCACCACCTTCGTGGCCAACTTCCTCGGCCAGTCCAACCTGATCCGCGCCACTGTCACCGGCCGGCAGGGTGGCGACCTGGCCCTCGACGTGCACGGCAACCGCCTCGCGATGCCCGTCTCCCGGCGGACCAGCGGTGACGACGACCTGCTCGTCGGGATCCGGCCGGAGAAGATACGCCTCGTGGACGACGCTGGCGACGGCGGCGACGGCGCCAACGTGCTCCCGGGTGCGGTCGTGACCGACGCCAGCTTCACCGGCGTCAGCACGCAGTACCTCGTGCGGACCCCGTGGGGGCAGGAGCTCATGGTTTTCGCGCAGAACGTCGGCGCGGCCGGTGGCTTCGCGCCCGGCACGACGGTCGACCTGCGATGGGACCCGGCCCACACCTTCGCCCTCGACGGCCACGGCGACGCGATGGCCGGGGTCCAGCACGACGAGGGCGTCGAGCCGGTGCCGGTCGGCTGAGCGTCGCAGAGGCACCATGAGCGCCGTTCAGGGAATCGGGATCGGTGAGCGGCAGGCCCTCGAGCCGCCTCCGCCGACCCGCGGCCGCATGGGTGCGCGCCGCACAACCCCCTACCTGCTGCTCCTTCCCGGCATCGCATGGCTGGTCGTCTTCTTCGTCGTCCCGCTGTTCACACTGCTGTCCACGTCGACGCAGACCCGGCCGGAAGGCGCCGAGATCGGGGTCTTCGAGCAGACCTTCCGTCTCGCCAACTACGTCGACACGCTGTCGGAGTACGCCACCGTCTTCGGCCGGTCCTTCTTCTATGCGCTGGTCGCGACGCTGCTCGCCCTGGCGATCTCCTACCCGCTCGCCTACGCGATCGCGTTCAAGGCCGGTCGGTGGCGCAACGTCCTGCTCGTCCTTGTCGTCGCTCCGTTCTTCGTCAGCTTCCTGCTGCGGACCGTTGCGTGGAAGCAGATCCTCGCCGACGAGGCGTGGGTCGCCGACGCGCTGCGGTTCCTGCACGTCATCGGGCCCCAGACGCACATCATCAACTCCGCGCCGGCGGTCGTGATCGGCATCACCTACAACTTCCTGCCGTTCATGATCCTGCCGATCTACGCCTCGCTGGAGCGGGTGGACCCCCGCCTGATCGAAGCAGCCGGAGACCTCTACGCCAACGGGCTCACCGCGCTGCGCAAGGTCACCTTCCCTCTCTCGCTCCCCGGCGTCGTCGCGGGGACGTTGCTCACGTTCATCCCCGCGGCTGGTGACTACGTCAACGCGGCGCTGCTCGGCAACCGCGACACGGCGATGGTCGGCAACGTCATCGACGCGCGGTTCCTGCGCGTCGTCGACTACCCGACTGCTGCCGTGCTGTCGGTCACCTTGATGGCATCGATCCTCGTGCTGGTCGCCGTCTACATCCGGCGCGCCGGAACCGAGGAGCTGGTCTGAGTGGGGAGGTGGCTCTCGCGCAACGGGCTGCGGATCTACGCAGTCGTCGGGTTCGCCTACCTGTTCGTCCCGGTGGCATACACGTTCGTCTACTCGTTCAACGACTCGGGCAAGTCCAATCTGAGCTGGCGGGGGTTCACGACCGAGAAGTGGTCCAACCCGTGTGGGGCGCCCGACGTGTGCCCGGCGCTGGTCAACAGCATCCAGATCGGGCTCGCCGCGACACTGATCGCCACCGTGCTCGGCACGATGGTCGCCTTCGCCCTGGCCCGGCACCGCTTCCGGGGGCGAGCCGCCACCAACCTCACCATCTTCCTCCCGATGGCGACTCCGGAGGTCGTCCTCGGTGCGTCGTTGCTGGCGTTGTTCCTCAACATGGGTGTCCCGCTGGGCATCCGGACGATCGTCATCGCCCACGTGATGTTCTGCATCAGCTTCGTCATCGTGACCGTGAAGGCGAGGCTGGCGAGCCTCGACCCGCGCCTCGAGCAGGCGGCGATGGACCTCTACGCGAACGAGGTGCAGACGTTCCGGCGCGTGACGTTCCCCTTGGTCGCGCCCGGCATCTTCGCGGGTGCCCTGCTGGCGTTCTCCTTGTCCTTCGACGACTTCATCATCACCAACTTCAACTCCGGAGACGTGAACACCTTCCCGAAGTTCGTCTGGGTCTCGTCGCTGCGCGGCATCCCCGCCCAGGCCAACGTCATCGCGTCGGCGATGTTCTTCGTGGCCCTTGTGACGGTCGTGCTGGCGCAGATGGTCAGCGCACGTCGGAAGAGCTGAGTCACCGTGCGGGTCCTGCTCGTGGGTGCGGGAGGTGTGGGCTCGGCCGCCGTCGGGATCGCGGCCCGTCGCGACTTCTTCGACAGGATGGTGGTCGCCGACTACGACGTACGACGGGCGGAGCGCGCGGTCGCCGCCCACCTGGGGGACCGGCGCTTCGCTACCGCTGAGGTCGACGCGTCGTCGGCCGACGCCGTCTCGGCTCTGTGTCGCGAGCACGCCGTCACCCACGTGCTCAACGCCGTGGACCCGCGTTTCGTGATGCCCATCTTCGACGGCGCGTTCGCGGCCGGCGCCGACTACCTCGACATGGCGATGTCCCTCTCGCGTCCCCACCCGGACGCGCCCCACGAGCTGACCGGGGTCAAGCTCGGCGACGACCAGTTCGCCAAGGCGGGGGACTGGGAGGCCGCCGGTCGGCTGGCGCTCGTGGGCATCGGCGTCGAGCCCGGCCTCTCCGACGTGTTCGCCCGCTACGCGGCGGACCACCTGTTCGACGTGGTCGACGAGGTGGGGGTCCGGGACGGGGCGAACCTCGAGGTGGCGGGGTTCTCCTTCGCCCCGTCGTTCTCGATCTGGACCACGATCGAGGAGTGCCTCAACCCCCCGGTCGTCTGGGAGAAGGACCGCGGCTGGTTCACCACGGCTCCCTTCAGCGAGCCGGAGACGTTCGACTTCCCGGAGGGGATAGGGCCCGTCGAGTGCGTCAACGTCGAGCACGAGGAGGTGCTGCTCGTTCCCCGGTGGGTGGACGCGAAGCGCGTCACGTTCAAGTACGGCCTCGGCGAGGAGTTCATCACCGTGCTCCAGGTGCTGCACAAGGTGGGGCTCGACCGCACCGGGAACGTGCGGGTCGGTGGCGTCGAGGTGTCACCGCGCGACGTCGTCGCTGCGTGCCTCCCGGACCCGGCGACGCTCGGCGACCGGATGACCGGCAAGACCTGCGCCGGCACGTGGGTCACCGGTCGCAAGGACGGCGCGCCACGCGAGGTGTACCTCTACCACGTCGTCGACAACGAGTGGTCGATGGGCGAGTACGGCTCTCAGGCCGTCGTCTGGCAGACGGCGATCAACCCGGTCGTTGCGCTGGAGCTCCTTGCCGCCGGCACCTGGTCCGGTGTCGGCGTCCTCGGCCCCGAGGCGCTGGACCCGGTCCCGTTCCTGGACCTGCTCACGGCGTACGGTTCGCCGTGGGCTCTGCGGGAGGGCTGAGCGGGTGACGGACTACCGCGACCTCAACCGCGCGACCTGGGACGAGCGCGCACCTGCGCACGCGGCGTCGGCCGACTACGGGCTGGGCCGGTTCGAGGCGGACCCGGCGTTCGTGAGCGACGTCGTGCGTTTCGACCTGCCCCGGCTGGGCGACCTGGCCGGTGTGCGCGGCGCGCACCTGCAGTGCCACATCGGCACGGACACGGTGTCCCTCTCCCGACTCGGGGCGCGGATGACCGGACTGGACTTCTCCGCCGCGTCGGTCGCGGAGGCCCGGCGCCTGGCAGAGCGGCTGGGCAGTGATGCCGACTTTGTCGAGGGCGACGTCTACGACGCCGTGGACCTTCTCGGCGCGGAGTCGTTCGACCTGGTGTTCACCGGCGTCGGTGCGTTGTGCTGGCTGCCGGACATCCGCCGCTGGGCCGGTGTGGTCGCTGGGCTCCTCCGGCCGGGCGGCCGGTTGTTCCTGCGCGAGGGTCATCCCATGCTGTGGGCGCTGGACGACATCGGTGAGGACGGGCGGCTGGTCGTCGAGTACCCCTACTTCGAACGACCCGAGCCGACGGTCTGGGACGAGCCGGGCAGCTACGTCGAGACCGACGCGGAGTTCGTGCACACCGTCACGCACG